>CALGEE010000058.1 GCA_937881525.1 uncultured Sphingomonadales bacterium
GGCGCGAGAAGGCGGCTTTGAACTTTCAAATGCCGATATAACGATTATTTGCGAGCAGCCGAAAATAGGCCCGTTTCGTGGACAAATGCGCGCGCGCTTGGCTGAAATAATGTCTGTTGATGTGGACCGTATATCGGTAAAGGCAACAACAACCGAAATGCTAGGTTTTACTGGCCGAGGCGAAGGCATTGCTGCACAAGCCACCGCAACTTTTGAGAAAATCTAAAATGGATTCTGTTTTACCTTCCGAGATTGCCGAGCTGGCTGCGCGTGTGGTTGCCGAAAACAAGGCTGCGGGCCGCACCGTTGCTGTTGCTGAAAGCTGCACCGGTGGTCTTGTTACCGCCGCCATTACCGAAGTGCCGGGCAGTAGTGCTGTTTTGGGCTATGGTTTTGTTTCTTACAGCAACGATGCGAAAATAAAGCTGCTCGGCGTCAATGAGGACATCATTGATGCATTCGGTGCCGTATCCGTTGGCGTTGCGTGGGCAATGGCGCAAGGCGCGCTGGAGAAAAGCAGGGCGGACATTGCTGTGGCGATTAGCGGTGTGGCTGGGCCGGACGGCGGAAGCGCGATGAAGCCCGTTGGCACAGTGGTTTTTGCCGTTGCGGTGAAGGGCCAGAACTCGAATGAGGTTGTGGGGGATCAAAAATTCTTTGGTTCAGATAAAAGCCGCGCCGATATCCGTGCATTCGCAACGCTTCATGCGTTAAGGTTGTTGCTACCGCCGACACCATAAAGGGCATCCGCACGGTCAATAAACGCGGTTGTCATCTTGCGCAGCGCGGCATCGAAGAACTGGCCTGCAAGCGCCTCAAACACGCGGTTGCGGAACGAAAAGTCCACGGTAAAGTCAACGATTGAGCCGCCATCATCAACGTCCTCAAATGTCCACGCATTATGGAGATGCTTCATTGGGCCGTCGAGATAATCGACGACAATCAATGATTTTGGCGTTTTTACTACTCTGCTGCTGAACGTTTCGCGCAAGGCTTTGAAGCCGACAATCATATCCGCCAACATCTCATCTTCGGCGTCCTTACGAATGCGAATTGCGCTCACCCAAGGCAGAAACTCTGGATAGCGGTTCACATCGGCCACAAGATCATACATTTGCGCCGCGCTATGCGGAAGGCTGCGGCGTTCGTTATGATGCGGCATGGCTCGCTTTGGTCCTAGCGCGCCTTAGCGAGTTGGGCAGCCCGGGCATCGCGCATCTTGGCAAAATCATCACCGGCATGGTAGCTTGAGCGCGTCAACGGGCTCGACGCTACCAGCAAGAAGCCCTTGGCGCGGGCAATTGCTGCATACGCATTAAAGGCTGCAGGTGTTACAAAATCCATAACCTTGGTATGCTTTGGCGTTGGCTGCAGATATTGGCCCATTGTCAGGAAATCAATGTCAGCACTGCGCATGTCATCCATGACCTGATGCACTTCCATCCGTTCTTCACCCAATCCAAGCATCACGCCAGATTTTGTAAAGATAGACGGGTCATGCCGCTTCACCGTTTCCAACAAGCGCAGCGACGCATAATAGCGCGCACCAGGCCGTATTGTTGGGTACAGCCGCGGCACGGTTTCAAGGTTGTGATTGTACACATCAGGGCGTGCGGTAACGATCGCTTCAATCGCCGACTGCGCTTTGTTACGGAAGTCAGGTGTCAGAATTTCAATCGTCGTGTTTGGCGTATTGCGGCGAAGTGCCTCAATGACCTTCACAAACTGGCTCGCCCCGCCGTCGGACAAGTCATCGCGGTCAACGGACGTAATCACAATATGCTCAAGGCCCATCTTGGCCGCTGCAATCGCCACATGCTCTGGTTCAAGCGGGTCAACCGCGCGTGGCATCCCTGTTTTAACGTTGCAGAACGCACAAGCCCGTGTACAAACATCCCCGAGGATCATCACCGTAGCATGCTTCTTGGTCCAGCATTCGCCGATATTGGGACACGCAGCTTCTTCACACACGGTGTTTAAATTGAGTTCGCGCATCAAGCGGCGGGTCTCATTAAAACCATCCCCCATCGGCGCTCTCACTCTGATCCAGTCAGGTTTGCGTTCTCTCACGGGGCGTTCTGGCATGACAATAGGTACATTCATGATGTTCGAATAGCCGTCGAGCAGCTTGTTGCCAACTGCAACTTGCATGCTAAGGATTGCAAAAGCTGTCAGGGAGCTAAAATGATATTAGATACTCTCACATCACCAGTGATTTTGTTCTTCGTCCTGGGATTTATTGCTGCCGCGCTGAAATCAGACCTCAGTATTCCGCAAGCGTTTGCCAAGGCCATGTCGATCTATTTGATGGGGGCGATCGGCCTAAAGGGGGGAGTTGAGGTATCGAAAACCGGGATTACCCACGAAATATTAATCGCTGCTGGTGCTGGCCTTGCCTTAAGCTTCTTATTGCCGTTGCTGGCGTTCGCGTTGTTGAGAAGCATAGGGAAGCTCTCAAAAGTCGATGCAGGCGCTGTCGCCGCACATTATGGTTCAGTCAGTGTCGTGACGTTTGTAACGGCGGTGGAGCTGCTGACGGGTGAAGGTCTTAGCCCGGCGGGATATATGGTGGCCGTTCTTGCGCTGATGGAAACCCCTGCAATTATAACAGGATTAACGCTTGCACGCCGCGGAGACGCAAATTCTGATGAGAAAAATTCAACCCCCTGGCACGAAGTTCTTACAAACGCGTCTGTCATGCTGCTGGTTGGCAGCTTCATCATAGGAGCCGTTGCAGGCGCCAAGGGTTTTGCGGCCGTTAAGCCGCTTTTTGATTCGGGCTTCCGGGGGGTGCTGTGCCTGTTCCTGCTGGACATGGGCCTCATCGCTGCACGTCGCCTAATACAAACACGGAAAATGACATTGCGGCTGGTGTGTCTTGCAATATTGCTACCCTTGTTAAACGGGACCATCGGAACAGTCATCGGCACCGTCATAGGCCTTGATGTGGCTTCGGCGGCAGCATTAGGCATCTTGGCGGCTAGCGCCTCCTACATTGCCGTTCCTGCGGCAATGCGTCTTGCCCTTCCCCAAGCTGATCCAGGCATCTATCTTAGCATGTCACTTGGCGTAACCTTCCCTTTCAACATCATCTTCGGCATCAGTATTTTTGCCGCACTCGCTCAAAGTTTAGGATGACATATGGTACAGACCGTTCCACGAAAACGTATTGAAATCTTGGTCGACACACCTCTTGTCCCACGTATTGTGAGCAAGTTGAAGGCTTTAGATATTTCAGGGTGGAGCGTCATTCATATGGATTCCGGTGGAGGGCGTGGGGGCGAATGGCAGCACGACGACGTTACCGGCACCAGTGCCAAGACAATCGTGCTGGCTATCGCGTCCGACACAAAAACGGCGCAGTTAATGGACGCAATTGCGCCATTGCTTGATAGCTATGGCATGCTGCTCACGGTAGGTGACGTTCAGGTTGTCAGAGGCGAGCGTTTCTAATGCCCGAATTTGCAGTTCTCGTAGAGGGTTATCAAAGGTTCAAATCCGACGGCTATGTTCGCCAGAAAGCGCGTTACGACGCACTTGCGAGCGACGGTCAGTCACCGCCTATTATGATTATCTCATGCTGTGACAGCCGCGTCGATCCAGCCACGGTTTTTGACACCACGCCTGGGCAAGTGTTTGCCTTGCGCAACGTCGCAAGCCTTGTGCCTCCATATGAGACTGGCGGCGGTCTTCATGGCGTTTCGGCAGCCATTGAATTTGGTGTTTTAGGCCTTGAAGTGCGCCATATCGTTGTGCTTGGGCATGCCCAATGCGGCGGAATAAAAGCGTCACTAGAGGGAGCGAACCTCGGGCATGGCGGCCATAGCTTCATTGACGACTGGGTCGACATCATTCGTCCTGCCCGTGACAAAATACTCGGTTCATCTTCGCAGGATCCGCAGCGCGATCTTGAACTAGACGCGGTTCGTGTAAGCCTAGCTAACCTGCGCAGTTTTCCTTTTATTGCGGCGCGCGAGCAATCAGAGCAGTTGAAACTGCACGGCGCCTATTTTGGTATTGCCGACGGAAATCTGTACGTTTTGAATGATAAGAACGACATGTTTGAGGTTCAATGACGGATTTAACTGGCCAACCTGCATATTATGACGATCTGGGGCTGAGCTTTGAAGAAGCATGGAACCTCGTCGAAGCTGGCAGCACCGACCGGCACAGTCCTGCACATACGCCTACAGTTGGAACCGTCGATGAAACAAGCGCGCCACAACTGCGTATAATGATCCTGCGTGACGCTTCGCGGGATGCGCGCACACTGCGCTTCCATACAGATTTGCGTTCCATCAAGGCTCCGCAAGTCCTCAACAATGGCGCAACGAGCGTTCTGTTTTACGACATGTCGGCTAAGCTTCAAATTCGGATGTCAGGTCAGACGCAGTTGTTGCCCATTGGCGACGTTGCAGATGCCGCATGGAGCAACTCAACTCTATTTGCGCGGCGTTGTTACATGGCTGAGGCTGCACCCGGATTGCCCATCGCAGGACCTTCATCAGGCCTGCCCGAATGGATACA
>CALGEE010000059.1 GCA_937881525.1 uncultured Sphingomonadales bacterium
AACAGAGGGCGGACGAAGCCGTCGTTCGGAGGCAATTTGACAAAGTCTGCTTTCACCGAATGTCGTTTTTGGGCCTGCCAAACCTGAACAGGCCCGTCTTCGTTACATGACTCGGGATATTTAGGTGTCGCGCTGCGCGAGACGCACGGCAGTTTGACCTTTCCAGAGCCGTTTTGATGGCATGACCAGCATCATATCATCCAGTGGTGTGCGCACTTCGATTTCGCCGTCAAGCCCGATCAATGTGCCTGCTTTGGCGATAACTTCACCACCGGTGAATGCCTCAGTAAAGGCGAAGGTTTCTTGGGTGATCGTGACAGCTTCACGCACAGTAAAGAAATCTTGCGGAGCGGAGGGTGCGCCAAATTCATCGGAAAATCCGTTGTCCACCGTACCAAGGGCTTCAAGGAACCGGGCGGTGGATTGTTTAGCGAGGACTCCAGATGAAGCCTCCCAATGTTGGCCACATTCTATCAGCAGTGCTGCCTTTGGCGACGACGGCTCGTCAAAGCCACCATAGTCGCGCATGCGCCGACCCGCCGCATGTCCTGCGTCCCCGACGACACGCTCTGGCACACCAACTTTACCGGCGAGGTCTTTGCCTTTGGCATGTCTGCCGCTCATCATCAAAGGTGGCGCAAGGTGCTGCATCGTGTGCAGATCCAACATCAGGTCAACATCATCCAAGACGGGGCGCACCTCGCGGGCGCGGCGCAACTCGATGCTGTCACGGTCTCCCTCCAAAACATCGCGGCTCCAAACACGGTTGAAATCCTCCTCCATCCAGCGCGTCGCATTTGGGTCGGCGGGATCAAAGGCTTGATAGGCGGCCACATTCATAAATGCGAGCGTTAGGCGGCCCATAACGGGGCGCACGTCGTTCTGAAAAAGCCAGTCCAGTGCGATGGCACCGCACGGCTCGTTGCCATGCACGACTGCACTGATCATGACATTCGGGCCTGCAACGCCACTGTCAAAAGTCCAGATGTATGGCACGCCTGTATTGCCGTTTTCATATGCCGAGATATCAGGCGGGCTTAGATCGACTGGGTAATCGTTAGGAATGTTGAGTTGGGCCATGATATTGTATCCTGTTGCGTAGGTGATCGGAGGTTTAGGTGATTTCTTCGGAGTACTGGTCTTTGCCGGTGGTCAGTTTGACAAACCGCATGAACTGACGCGCAGCTTCCGTAGGCGGGCGGCCCGTGGGCAGAACAAAGCTGGTCTGATACACGATTTCTGCCAGAAACGGGCGCACGACAATGCCTGCTACGCCATCGGATAAAAGCGGGAATGGATTTACTAACGTGACGCCGAGACCTTCGCGAACCAGTTCAAGCGAGGCCATATTGGTCGCCGTCTCAACAATTGTTAGCGGTCGCACTCCGGCGCGGCCAAAGATTTGATCGGTTAACCCGCGGGTGCCAAGCCTGCCCAGAAATCCAATCAGCGCAACACCCTCGAGATCTTGAGGCGTGATTTGATCTTTGGCAGAAAGGTCATGGCCTTCTGGCATCGCGCATACGATGTGCGAGCGACGCCACGGCCTTAGGGTCACGCCACTGCGTTGGATCATCCCACTAGTTAGCCCCAAATCGTATTGAGAGTTCAAAATACCGGCAATAAGGGTGTCAGTGGACTGAATGTCCAATTGGATACGCCGCTGAGGATTGCGTTTCAGGAACTCCGCAACACGGCGGATAATAAAATGATGGGCAAGAGTGGGTGGAACAACCAAACGCAACGGGTCGTCCTCGCGTGCGGCCCAATCGGCCCCGTCAATTTCGGCCAATGTCTCGAACAAGGCGTCGAGCTTTTCGTTCAGCCGCAGCGCCTCGGGCGTTGGATAAATACGACCAGAAGCTCTGACAAACAAAGACCGGCCCAACCGCTCTTCTAACTGCGACAGAGACCGGCTGACCGCAGATTGCGAAATTCCCAAACGCTGCGCCGCCCCGACGGTAGTTCCGGTCGTGGCGAAGGCGCGCAGCGCTTCAAGTTCGCGTAATCGATGGCGGTTTCCAGACATAATTACAGACCTTGCGCTTAACCAGAATAAAATCCAGCCCTAGAGATGAATTACTCTATGCATTTTTGCATAGATATAAATATTGCCAACGAAAAAACGCTTAGCTAGCATTCGTACAGTTTCGGAGCAAAGCCTGATGCAAGAGCTGGCGGCAACGAATTGGACCCATAGGGAGTTAAGAAATGAAAACGACGACCACATTGGCAGTCGCAGCTGGAATACTTATTTCAAGTGTCAGCCTCGCCTCTGCCGAGAAACTTGTTATCGGCCTCGCGTCGGAAACAACCTCGATTGATCCTCAGTTTCACAACACAGGTCCGAACAACGCATTGTCACTGCATGTGTTTGACCGGTTGATCCTGCAAAACAAAACGCAAGGTCTGTATCCGGGGCTGGCAGAATCCTGGGCACCTGTTGATGATTTGACATGGGAATTCAAGCTGCGCCAAGGCGTGAAGTTCCACGACGGAACGGATTTCACGGCAGACGACGTTCTTTGCACCTTCGAACGCGCTCCAAATGTTCCAAACTCTCCAGCCAGTTTCGCGACATATACCAAGGGAAAAACTCTTGTGAAAATCGACGACTACACAGTGCATTTCAAAACCGAAGCGCCGTATCCACTGATGGGTAATGACGTGTCCACCGTCGCAATTATCTCTGACAGCGTGGGCTGCGGTGGCACGACTGAAGAGTTTAACGCAGGCACGGCCGCCATCGGCACCGGGCCTTATAAATTCCAAAGCTACACCCCTGGCCAGTCCGCGACTTTCGTGCGCAATGAAGACTACTGGGGCGAAAAACCTGTCTGGACCGAAGTTGAGTTTCGCCCAATCAGTTCTGCCCCGTCTCGTGTTGCAGCTTTGCTCGCTGGCGATGTGGATGTGATTTCTGGCGTTCCGATAACGGACATCGAAACACTAAAGGGTAAAAGCGAAATTACGCTAAGCCAAGGTCC
>CALGEE010000060.1 GCA_937881525.1 uncultured Sphingomonadales bacterium
TGCGCCCTATGTGCGTGCGGTTTGCGATGAAGCGGTAGCCATCGGCTTGCCCCTGCAACGGCCATTATTCCTGCATTATGATGATCCCGAATATCACGACATTCAGGATCAGTATCTTTATGGTGCAGACATGATTGTCGCGCCCGTCGTTGAAGAAGGGTATGAAAGCCGCCTCGTGATGCTGCCCCAAGGCGCTTGGGTGCACCTATGGACAGGTGCATTATATGGCAAAGGCACGCACGACATAGCTGCGCCGCATGGCCAGCCGCCCGTGTTCACACGCCAAGACAGTGCCCATGCAGACCTCTTTGCATCCATACGCGCAGCCTTCGGCGCATGAACCCGCGCGCCAACATTCGCGATGTCGCAAAGCTTGCTGGCGTGGCGGTAAAAACCGTCAGCCGCGTGCTCAACAATCATCCTTATGTAAGCGCGGCAACCAAAGCGAAGGTCGATGCAGCGATGTCGGAACTTGGGTTCAGCCCAAGCATCGCCGCACGCATCCTTGCAGGCACCAAGTCTGGACAAATCGCCTTGATCTACGACAATCACAGCCCGTATTATATGCACCAGATCATGCAAGGATGCTGGGACCGCTGCCATGAAGAAGGCATGCGCCTGATAGCGCAACCAGTGGACGTGGCCGACCCGGATGTCGGCGAACAAGTGAGCGGCATGGTGCGTCAAACGCATGTCGACGGGGCGATATTGTCCTCCCCTGTGACCGATTGCGTTCCTGTGCTCACCGCGCTTGAGGCACTCAACATTCCGTTCGTCCGCATCTCACCCGGCACCAACCACGCGCTGACCAGTTCAGTTTTCATGGACGATATGCAGGCCGCCGATGACATGACAACGAAGCTCATCAACATCGGACATCGACGCATCGGCTTTATCAAGGGCCACCCGAACCATATGGCGAGCACCGAACGGCAAGCTGGCTACCAACGTGCGCTTGGACGCGTCGGCATTTCGGTCGATCCAGCTTTAATTGCCGAGGGCTTGTTTGATTTCGAAAGCGGTGTTGCCGCAACTGAGCAATTCCTGTCGCTTAAATATCCGCCTACGGCCATCTTTGCGTCCAATGACGATATGGCATCCGGCGTTCTCGCAGTCGCGCATCGGCGCGGAATTCAAATTCCGAAACAACTGTCGGTCGCAGGCTTTGACGATACCACGCTCGCCCGCGTTGTTTGGCCGCCGTTGACCACCGTGCGTCAACCCGTTCGCGAGCTTGCATCGACCGCCGCCGACCTGCTGTTTGGCGAAGGTGGCATTGAACATCGCCGCTTGCCGCATGAGCTTATCAGCCGAGAATCGGTCGCCCCGCCTTATTTTCCTTCACTTAAAAAGAGCAAAAATATATGACGCTTCCCACCCCTTCGCGCACCCGTAAACTGGGCAGAAGCGGAATTGAAATTTCCTCCCTCGCATGGGGCATGTGGCGCTTTGCGGGGCTTGAACTATCCGCCGCGAGAGGCGCGATCAATGCTGCGTTTGAGGCAGGCATTACCCTGTTCGACACCGCCGACATTTACGGTTTTGGCGAACAAGGCTTTGGCAAAGCTGAAGAGCTTCTAGGCCAAGTCTTTGCCGATGCGCCCGCATATCGCGACCGCATGGTGCTGGCGACCAAGGGGGGCATCACCCCGCCAACACCCTATGACAGCAGTGCAGAGTATCTGACAAAAGCCATTGATGACAGCCTGTCTCGGCTACGCACAGACCGCATCGACTTGTGGCAAATTCACCGACCAGACGTGTTAACTCACCCTCAGGAAATCGCGCGCACCATTGAAGACGCGCACAAAGCAGGCAAAATTCGCGCCTTTGGCGTTTCCAACTTTACACAGCCGCAGATCACCGCGCTTGCCCAGTTTAGCGCAGTTCCCATAGTTTCAACGCAACCTGAACTCTCACCCTTGCGGATAGACACTATCGAAAATGGTGAGCTGGATCAGGCCATAGCCATGGACCTTGCGGTGATGGCGTGGTCGCCGCTGGGCGGAGGCAGAATTGGTGAACCGCAAAATGTTCGTGAGCAAAATGTCGCTGCGGCGCTCTCGGGCGTTGCTGCGGCGCATAATGTATCGCGCACTGCAGCGGCGTATAGCTGGATCATGGCGCACCCGGCACGACCAATTCCGATTGTCGGCTCACAAAACCCCGCGCGCATAATCGAAGCTGCTGACGCGTTCAAAATCCAATGGACCCGCGCTGATTGGTACAGCGTGTTGGTTGCCGCAAGAGGAGTGCCACTGCCATGAGCAAGCCGGTTGAAGTTAGCTGGTTTTCGGCGTTGTGCGATGATGACTATGAATTTTTGGGCGTCCCCGACCCGATGCTGGCGTCCAGTTGGGAACATTGCCGCAATATCGTCTTTGCCGCCGAAAAGGGAGGTTTTGACAATATATTGCTACCCTCTGGCTATACCCTTGGCCTTGATACCACCACCTTTGCCAGCGCCATTGCGGTGCTGACCTCACGGATCAAATTGCTCATGGCGGTGCGCATTGGCGAGAGCTGGCCGCCTCAGCTTGCACGTCAAATTGCCACACTTGACCAGATTTCGGGTGGACGGCTGAATGTGAATATCATCTCCTCCAACGTGCCCGGCAACAAAATGGATTCCGAGCCACGCTACCGCCGCACGGTCGAGGCAATGCACATACTAAAGGCGCTGCTAAACGGCGAACATCTGTCGATTGATGGCGACCATTACAAAATTGACCTTGATCCGCCGCGCATAAAAACTGTCAGTGGCAAATGCCCGCCTTTGTATTTCGGTGGATTGTCGCCAGCGGCCAAGGACGCGGCGGCAGAAGGTTGTGACGTTTACCTGATGTGGCCCGAAACGATTCAAGGCGCCAAGGACTTGGTCGACGATATGACCGCCCGTGCCGCCAAACTCGGCCGCACGCTGAAATATGGTTTCCGCGCGCATGTTATCGTCCGCGAGACAGAGGCCGAGGCGCGCGCTTATGCTGACCGCTTGCTGTCGAAACTTGATGCCCAGCAAGGCGAAGCTATTCGCAACAAGTCACTGGATACGCAAACCTTCGGTGTCGCGCATCAGGCAGAATTGCGGGAACAAGCGGCGGCGAATGACGGCTATCTGGAGGACAATTTATGGACAGGTATTGGCCGTGCCCGTTCAGGATGCGGCGCGGCAATTGTCGGCGATCCAGACCAAGTGCTCGCCAAAATCAATGCCTATCGCGACGTCGGTATTGAGGCGTTTATTCTGTCCGGCTATCCGCACATCAACGAAAGCGACATGTTCGCGCGTTATGTTTTGCCAAAGCTGGAACATGGCCGGTTGGAAGTTTAATCCCCTAACCCCGCCATACGTTCGGCCTGATCCTCGGCAATCAATGCGGCGACCAGTTCGCTTAGTCCGCTGCCCTCTAAAATCTCGGGCAGCTTATGCAGCGTCAGGTTAATCCGGTGGTCCGTCACACGGCCTTGGGGGAAGTTATAAGTGCGGATACGCTCGGAACGGTCACCTGAGCCGACCATCGCCTTACGCGCCTCTGCTTCGGCCCCTTGGGCCTCCTCACGCTCTTTTTCGTACATTCGGGCACGCAGCACTTGCATTGCCTGCTCCTTGTTCTTGTGCTGGCTGCGCCCGTCCTGACAGGTGACGACTATTCCGGTCGGCAGGTGGGTGATGCGTACGGCAGAATCAGTCGTGTTCACATGTTGCCCGCCCGCACCCGACGCGCGGTAAACGTCGATTTTAAGATCTCGCGCTTCAATTTGGATATCAACTTCAGTTGGCTCGGGCAGGACCGCTACAGTGGCTGCGCTGGTGTGGATGCGCCCGCCGCTTTCGGTCACGGGCACGCGCTGCACACGGTGCACCCCGCTTTCATATTTCAACTTGGCAAACACGCCTACGCCCTTGATGGCAACCACGACCTCCTTAAACCCGCCAACATCGGAGGAGCTGACCGAAATCGGTTCAATCTTCCAACCTTGGCCGGCGGCATAGCGTTCATACATGCGGTACAGATCGCCCGCAAACAACGCCGCTTCATCACCGCCAGTGCCTGCACGGATTTCCAACATCGCTGGCCGGTCATCCGCAGAATCGCGGGGTAGCAGCGTTAGAGCTAGCGACATTTCTGCGTCCGAAAGCTGCCGGGTAACATCTTCCAATTCCTCGACCGCCATCTCATGCAAATCAGGGTCTGAGAAATCCTGAGCCAGATGCTCAAGCGTTTCAATTTCTGTACGCAACCGCCGGACCTCTGCCGCCGCTTTGGCCACAGGCTCAAGTTCGGAATACTCCTTGGACGTAGCTACAAAGCCATCGCCTTCAAGCTGCCCCGAAGCCATCCGCGCCTCAAGCCCGGAAAAGCGCGATTCAATTTGCGCAATACGGTGCGGGGAGATTTTCAAGGGGCAAGCGACTTAAGAAAATTCATAAGTGGGCTGTTGGTATCTTCACCCGAAAAACCGTAATAGCCATGCTCGTTCACGCGCAAAATTGCCGCAGGGTTTTGCTTAACGGCTTTGTCATATCGTTTTTTGGGTGACCCCGTTGCGATCATGTCTGCGGAAATCCCTGCTTGGCGGAGCTGCCGCAGAAGAGCAAAGGCCTGACCAAGTCCTTCGTCATTTTCCAAAACGATCATGGCCTCAAGCTGCTGAACGGGCAATTGTTCAATCAACATCGCCAACCGCTCGATCCCTGCGGCCCAGCCAACTGCGGGCGTTGCTGGTCCTCCGAGATTCTCGATTAAGCCATCATAGCGCCCGCCACCCAGCACGGTGCCTTGCGCACCCAGCCGGTCAGTGACAAATTCAAAAGCGGTGTGGCGGTAATAATCGAGGCCGCGCACCAAAGCAGCATTTCGCGTCCACGCAACACCAGCGGCATCGAGACCAGCGGTGACTGCTCCGAAGAAATCCTGCGCTTCACCCGAGAGATACTCGTCAATCACTGGCGCCGCGTCAGCAACGGGGCGGTCCGTGGGGTCTTTGCTGTCTAATATACGCAGTGGGTTTTTCTCCAGCCGCGCGAGGCTGTCTTCAGACAATGCATTCTTATGGTCATTGAAATAACCAACCAAGGCAGCACGCCATGCATCGCGGCTTGGCGTATCGCCAAGCGTATTAAGCTGCAATGTCACGCCACCGTTGATGCCCAATTCCTTGAGCAACTGATCTGCCATAACGAGCAATTCTACGTCAGCGGCGGGCTCTGCTGCGCCAATTATTTCGGCATCGATCTGGTGAAACTGCCGATAACGGCCCTTTTGTGGGCGTTCATAGCGGAACAATGGTCCATGCACTGACAATTTCATCGGTGCAAATTGTTGCCAACCATTGGTCAGATAGGCGCGCGCAATACCAGCGGTAAATTCGGGCCGCAGCGTGATGGAATCGCCGCCGCGGTCTTCGAAACTGTACATTTCCTTCGACACGACATCTGTCGCCTCGCCAAGGCTGCGTGAAAACACAGCCGTCGGCTCAATAACCGGCAACTGAAGGCCCTTAAATCCATAAAGCCGTCGCACGCGTTCAAAGGTAGCAACAACATGCGCGAAGCGTTCCTCGGTTTCACCGAACATATCCTGCGTGCCGCGCACGGCTTGGGTTGTCTGTATCTTTGCCATCATAAAGCGTCCTAGCGGCTAATTGTTGTTAGTGGAATAGGGCTGGACGCAGCGCAGCGCATTCGCCAAAGTTGCGGACATGAATCCACGCACTTTATCGCGCGCACTTGCCGCTTTCGCCCTTTCCGCTAGCCTCATTTCCGCAGCATATGCGCAAAATAGTGCGCCGCAACCGGTACCGATTGTCTCTGCGATTCCCGAGCCGCAGGACCGCCCCCTAACGACAGCTATGACCTTACAAGTGGATGCGACCGATATTGACCGCGCCATTTTCCACGTGCGCCAGACAATTCCAGTTGAACAGGGCAAACCGCTCATTTTGCTTTATCCACAATGGCTACCAGGTAAGCATGGGCCGCGGGGAGCATTGGCTGAAATGACCGGCCTGATGATCCGCGCTGGTGGTAATGCTTTACGTTGGACCCGGGATCCCGTGCAGGTTTACGCCTTTCATGTAGATGTGCCCGCAGGGACGGCATCGGTCGATGTGGAATTCCAATTCACCGCCCCGGTGCGCGAAAGCGAGGGGCGCATTAACGTCACGCCAAATATGATGAATGTGCAGTGGGAACAGGTCGCGCTGGCCAGCTTAACGTTACTAGCGCTCTCGGCTTGTGCCACACCGGAAACCCGCATCCGTTCTGCATTGATGGATGCCGGCCTATCCAAACCTATCGCAGCATGCATGGCGGACCGCATGGTCGAACGACTTTCGCTGGTTCAGCTGAACAGGCTCAACGGTTTGAAAAAGCTGGGTGGGCAAGACATACGCAAAGTAACCCTTTAAGAGTTTCTTCGGCGGACGCGGTCTCTGCAAGACCCGGAAATTCTGGGTGTTGCGACATCTTCGGGCTTGATCTGCGCGATAAAGGCTTAAACCTTTACCGCACAGATATATTAGCTAAGCGCCTTAATCAAAATCGCCAGCCAGCTTTTGTCCGTTGGCGACGGCGCTGGCGAAGCGAAGTCCCCGCATTCCAAGCAGGCAGCTTGCACGCCCTTTACCCCCGTAAGCATGTTCAGATCACGCGCTACGCGTTGCGCAAACAGATTTTGCTGCCATGCGGCATGGGCAAAAATGTCCATCGGCGCAGTCGCCTGTGCCCGCTTTGGCATCAATCCTTGAAGCAAGGTTTCGGTGAAGCTGACAGGTGGCTCGATATATTCCGCATGCCAGCCGTCAGATTTCAAGCCCGCGCGCCTAGCAGCTTCGGCCAGCGCATCGTTCATACCGCCGGTGCGGTCTACAAGGCCAAGCTGACGCGCCGTGCCGCCAGCCCAAACGCGACCTTGTGCAATGGCATCAACCTGCGCCGGTGTTTTCTTTCGTGCAGCGGCCACGCGGTTCAGAAACTGACGATAGCCATTTTCAATTGCGCTTTGCGCTACGCGGTCAAACTCAGGGCTAAAGCCATTCAGAACGTCAGGCTCACCGGATAATGGGGTCGCTTTGACGCCATCGGCATTCACACCAATTTTGGCGAGGCCTACCTCAACACTTGGGATGACACCAAATATGCCGATCGAACCGGTGATGGTCGATGGGTCAGCGAAAATCACATCTGCAGGAAGCGAAATCCAATATCCGCCGCTTGCGGCCAAATTGGCCATTGAGACGATTACGGGAATTTTCTTCGCTTTCGCAGCTTCAATGGCGAGCCGTATTTTCTCCGATGCCATCACCGATCCGCCAGGCGAATCCACACGCACGACAAGCGCCTTCAAATCCTTGTTGTCCAAGGCATCATAAATCAATCCACTAACCGTATCCCCAGCCGCGGAACCTGGGCCGCCCTCGCCATCCACTATGGTTCCAGCGATTGTAACTACGCCAATCTGCTTACCAGCAGATGCGGGACCATAATGCGCAAGAAACGCATCCATCGGCGTATTTGCAAAACCGCCAGTCGTCTTCTTGTCGTCATCGCCGACCTTACTCGCCACAAATTTGCCAAAGGCAACACGGTCGCCCAATGTGTCCACCAGCTTACTTGACAAGGCCAATTGGGCAAGATTACCCTGCGCACCTTCAACCGCCCCAGCCGGATCCGTCAGCATCTGTTCCAATTGCGCTTGCGGACGAGCCTTGGCGACAGCGGCTTTCCACTGGCCCCAGATTTCATCATAAACGCCCTTGATCGCGGCCTTTGATGCCTCCGACTGATCGGAGCGCATAAAGGGTTCAACCGCGCTCTTATACGTTCCAACGCGATAGATGTTGGCCTTCACGCCCAATCGGTCGAGCAAGCCTTTAAAATAGGGTTGCGAACCGCCTGGTCCAGTCAACATGGCGCCACCAAGTGGGTCCATCCATATCTGCGTCGCATGCGCCGCAAGCTGATAACTGTCATCGGTGTAGGCCGTGGCAAACGCGTACACCGACTTGCCCGCCTTTTTTACCCCATCGAGACTGCTGCCAATGGCGGCAAGGCTGGCTTGCCCGCCACCCATAAAGCGGTCCATGTCAACGACGACAGCCTTTACGCGGTCATCTGTCTCAGCAAGTTTCAACGCGCGGACAATGTCGCGCTGACGCATTTCACCAACGGACGCAGCCGATGATGTCAGCGTCGTGAGCGCATCAATTTCCCCAGGTTGCTCGGACACGACGCCATCCAGCTTGAGCAGCAAGGCGCCGTCGCGAACCATAGCGGGGTTTGGACTTGCATTCAGCAGCGCAAAAATAGCGGCGAAAAACAGAAGCAGGAACAAAAGAACAAGGAGGTCTTTTAAACCAACCAAAATTTTCCAGCTAACGCGTACGAACTGCATGTTATCAATATCCTAAAGGCCCAAGCGACTGATGTAGGCATTCTATCACAATATGCCACCATTGTTCGACAAAAAGCTTTGCATGGCAAGAATGACGATCGGTTCGCCGTATGCACCGCATGATATCGGAACAATAAATCTAGAAAAGGGCCGCTGGATTGAACCAGCGGCCCTTAAACATGGGTCAGCGGTCGGACGCCCGCTGCCGGAAGTTGCTTTCATGCCGTGACCGGCATCACTGATGTGCTCAGCGACCGATCTCCCGAACGGAATTTTCCGACCTCTTAACTGAACCATGAGACATCGGATCACCTCCTTTCGTTGAATGGAATTTGCGTGCTTCAAACATATATCTGCCCTCCGCAGGACTGAAATTGAATCAATCCGCAGTGTTAAACAAGTCTTGAATTATATTTTTTTTCGTTTAACTGCTGCTCGTCTGCGATGCAATATATGCCGCTTCACATCATTCCCGACAATCTTCGACAATGCGCGCAATTTCGGCCCAAGATGGCAGGATAACGGGCTGCTGCCCTTCTGCTTCGACCAATATCCGCCCGCGGCTAAAAGCCATGGCATCCAAAATCGGATCGTTCGACATTATTTCCGCCGCAACATAAGCGAGCGTTCCGCCAGTTAGCTGGGCGGGCAACTGCTTTGTCATTGACGACGTGCGTATGACCATATGCTGTGCCGGCGCCGATGCCTCTCGCAACAAAGTGACGCGGCGGGTCTGCATATCGCAACGCAAGCTAAGCATTGCCCTTCGACCCGAAGCGCCGAACTGTCCAACTGAACCACGGCTGTCGCGGCTATAGGTCCAATCTCCGGGCGTGAGAGGCCAGTCATTCACATCACCAGTTAATGCGGGCGCTGGGGCCATTGCAGCAGCGCGCGGCGGCCCGGATACTGTCTTTGGCGCAGGTGGAGGGGGTGGCGAAACGTACGCGGAGAGCGCCAGCATGGAAACTAGGGTCAGGTGACGGATTTGCATGATGTTGTCTTATGGCCAAATCCCCTTCGGTCCGCTAGCATGTTGCGACATGGCGGCCAAAAAAACACGACTGGATCAGATCATCGTTGATCGCGGCCTTGCCGAAAGCAAGACCCGCGCGCAGGCGCTGGTGATGGCGGGTCATGTCTATATTGGTGAGGCAAAAGCGCAAAAGCCAGGACAGCAAATCGCCGAGGATGCGGACATCAGCGTTCGAGGCAGCGACCACCCCTGGGTCTCCCGCGGCGGTATCAAGCTCGCCCATGCGCTTGAGGTCTTCGCGATCGATGTGACCGGCAATGTTGTGATCGACGTCGGTTCATCAACCGGTGGCTTTACCGATGTGCTGCTGACGCATGGCACGGCGCGCGTTTATGCCGTCGATAGCGGCACAAACCAGTTGGCGTGGAAGCTACGCCAAGACCCCCGGGTAATCGTCCATGAACAGACGAGCGCACGCATTTTAACCGAAGCGCATATATCAGAACCCGTCGACCTCATCGTATGCGATGCAAGCTTCATCGGGCTTGCCAAAGTGCTCGATCGGCCGCTCACTTTTGCAAAGGTCGGCGCGCAGTTAATTGCGCTCATCAAGCCGCAGTTTGAGGCGGGCCGCGAAGAAGTTGGCAAAGGCGGTGTGGTCAGGGACCCAGATGTCCATGCACGCGTTTGCAACGAGATTAAAATGTGGTTGGTCGAAAAAAATTGGACAGTGCACGGGCTCACCACCAGCCCCATCACTGGGCCGCAAGGCAATGTTGAATTTTTGGTATGGGCGCAGAATAACTTAGCACACATCGTCAAACTACAGCACCTTGCTTAATCCTTGTACATGGCATTGACGCGCGCGGTGTAACGTTCGCGAATGATATGACGCCGGATTTTCATGCTCGGCGTCATTTCGCCATTCTCGATTGAAAACGGTTCATCGGTAAATTCGAACTGGCGTACCTTTTCAGTCACGGAGACGTCAGCGTTTACGCGGTCAACTGCGGCGCGCACAGCGGCGCGGAACTGCGGATTGGCTTGCAGCTCGGTAAAATCAAATTTAATGTCCTGCCCATGCGCCCATTCCACCGCCCATTCGGGGTCAGGGACGATCAGCCCGACAATATACGGGCGCTTGTCACCTGACACCATCGCTTGCAAAATCTCAGGCTGAAGCGTCAGCATACCCTCGATCTTTTGCGGTGCGATGTTGTCGCCCTTGTCATTTACGATCAGGTCTTTTTTGCGGTCCGTAATGGCAATTCGGCCGCGATCATCGATATGGCCGATATCGCCAGTGTGCAGCCATCCGTCCTTTATGACGCGGTCAGTTTCGGCCTTGTTGCGCCAATATCCCTTCATCACCAAAGGACCGCGCACCAAAATTTCACCATCCTCGGCAATTTTGACCTCAGTGTTTTTGAGCGGCGGACCAACAGTGTCCATCTTGATACCAGCTTTGGGCCGGTTACAGCTTATAACCGGGCCGGACTCAGTCTGGCCATAGCCTTGCAGCAAGGTAATGCCCAAGGACTGGAAAAACAGGCCAATGTCGGGATTCAGCGGCGCGCCACCGGAAACCATCGCCTTCATTCGGCCACCAAAGCGACCTTGAATCTTTGGCTTGATTGTGCGCGATAAAAGCAAACGCATCGGCGCATCGCTTAGACGTTTGCGGCCGGAATAATCACGCTCGCCAATAGTGAGCGCCTTGTCGAGCAGATAGCTTGGAAACTTGCCCTGCTTCTCGACTGCCTTGATCATTCGCTGGCGCAACACCTCAAATAGCCGGGGAACGACAACCATGACCGTTGGTCGCATCTCTTCTATGTTCGAGGCCAGCTTCTCCAAACCTTCAGCATAATAAATCTGCGCGCCGACGCCGATGGGGAGAAACTGCCCACCGCTATGTTCATAGGCATGTGACAAGGGCAGGAAGGACAAGAAAACCTCCTCTTCGTCGAGCCCAAAATCCTCGCGCAAAACCGCAGCGGCGCCATCGGCATTGTGCAAGATCGCGCCATGCTGCTGCATAACGCCACGCGGGGCACCGCCAGTACCGCTGGTGTAGATAATACACGCCAAATCATCGCGCGTTACCGAAGCTATGGCGGCTTCACTGGCACGCACATCTGCATCGGTGCCGTTCACCATGCTGGACCAGTGGTGCAACGAAAACTGCCCATGTTGCCTCGCTGGCTGCGGCTCCATGGTGATGATGAACTCGGCTTGCGACGACCGTAAGGCCGCCGGCATCAATGTCTTGGCCAGCTTTGCCGTAGACACGACAACCGCACGCGCTTCGCTGTTGTCCAAGATATGCTGATGGTCGCGCTCAGTGTTGGTCACATATGTCGGCACGGTCACGCATCCTGCAGCCATTATGCCCAAATCCGCGATGCACCATTCGGGCCGGTTTTCGGAAACCAGCATGACGCGGTCGCCCTTTTCCAGACCCAGCTGACGCAGCGATTTTGCAAAAGCGGCAACTTGTCGGGCGACGTCCGACCAGCCGATGGATTGCCACGCACCATCATGCTTTGCCCATAAAAACGGGGCGTCACCTCGATGTCGCGCACGTGCAAAAAACATCGTTACAAGGTTGGGGAAGCTGTCAAAATCGTCGAATTGCTCGGCAGCCACTATTCTCTCCTAAGGAACTCCATACGGCCCACTGTCCGACCTATATCTCATTATGCTAGCGCGCAAATGGGTTCGACGCAACTTGCCGTCGCTATCAACCGACATCCTCCGTGGGCGCTTCGTCAATTGACCTTGGCACGGTCACTTTTACCTTGCCATTGGCGTCTATAGTCGCCGACGTACCTTCACTGCGCGGGTCGGCAGCACCTGTCCAGCTATTACCAATACGCTGCGCACCATTGACCTTTGAACCCAGATCGACCGGACGAACCTTTTGTCCAAATTTCCCAAGTCTGTCGGCCATGGCGGACAACATGCTATTCTGTTCAACCTCAAGGCCACCGCCGCCAAAATACATGTTCGGCAAATCAATCGCCTGTTGGAGGGGAAGGCCAAAGTCAATTACACCAATCAGCGTCTTGGTGACATGCATGATAATGCGTTTGCCACCGGCTGAACCTAAGGCAAGCACGGCACGGCCGTCGCGATCAAACACGACCGTCGGCGCCATTGACGACAAAGGCCGCTTGCCCCCTACTACGCGGTTGGCCACCGGCGCTCCGTCCTTTTCCGGCGCAAAGGTGAAGTCGGTCAGTTCATTATTTAAGAAAAATCCGCCGGCCATCAATTGGCTGCCAAAGGGACCTTCAATAGTGGAGGTCATGTTGGCAATGTTTCCGTTTTTGTCCACCGCCGTAAAGTGCGTCGTGCCAGCAACTTCGCTCGAAATCCCGGCCGTGCGTGGGGCGGCACCCGGCGGGTTACCCGCTGGATAATCGGCGCGCGCCTTTTCGGGGTCGATTAACGCTGCGCGCTCTTTGATATATTCGGGGTTCAGAAGCCCTGCGACCGGCACGTTTACAAAAGCATCATCTCCCAGGTATTTTTCGCGGTCAGCATAAGCAAGCTGCATCGCTTGGCCAATGAAATACCAGCTTTGCGGGCTATCCTTGCCCATCGCTTTTAGGTCAAAGCGATGCAGGGTCCCCAAAATCTGAAGCACAGTCGTGGCACCGGATGACGGCGGCGCCATGCCGCAAACTACATGTACACGATAGGGTGCGCACACCGCTTGCTGTTCCTTGGCGCGATATTGCGCAAAATCAGTCATCGTCATGTCGCCGGGGCTAAGTTTGCTCGTGGTGACGGCATGCACAATCTGGCTAGCGATCGGTCCGGTGTAAAACGCATCCGGCCCTTTTTTGGCCAGCAGCGCCAAGGTTGCGGCAAGTTTGGGATTTTTAAATGTCATCCCCGCCTTAAGAGGTTTGCCATCCCGCCAATATGTCGTGCGCGCTTCATCAAAATTAGGCCAAAGCCCCTGAATGGTCGCCAAGCGCGATTCAAGCGTCTTGTTAACAATGAAGCCCTTTTGCGAGAGCCGAATGGCGGGTTTAAATATTGTTGCCCAAGGCAGTTTGCCCCATTTTTGGTGCGCTTGCGCCATCAGCTGTACATTGCCAGGTACGCCAACAGACCGGCCACCTTGAAACGCCTCAAGAAAACCAAGCGGGTTGCCATCCGGACCAACAAACCTGTCCGAAGTTGCGGCGGCTGGCGCGGTTTCGCGGCCATTGATCGTTGACAATATGCCCTTGGCATTATCCTGATACAGCAGGAAGCCGCCGCCACCAATGCCGCTGGATTGCGGCTCGACGACCGTCAGCGTTAGCATCATAGCCATAGCAGCATCCGCAGCAGAGCCACCTTGGCGCAGCATCTCCATCCCCGCATCCGTAACGCGCGGGTCGGCCGACGACGTTACGCCTATATTTTCAGCGGCGACAGGCTGGGCAAAAAATACGGCCGATGCCGTAAACGCGAGCAATGATTTATTCATGACTTCAACCTAGCCTGCTAGCCTATGCAAAGCCAAGCACGGATTTACCCATCGACTCCAACTGCGTCCGAGATATTTACAAAACCATCGGCCTGCAAAAGCTGCTGCAGTTCCTTATTGATCCTGCGGGCAAGGCCTGGACCTTGATATACCAGCGCGCTGTAAATTTGCACTAATGAAGCCCCGGCCCTGATGCGGGCATATGCGTCTTGCGCTGAGGCGATGCCGCCAACGCCAATGAGGCCGATTTGCCCACCACTTGCCTTGCGGAAGTCCACCAAACGTTGCTGCGCCATGTCGCGCAACGGCGCGCCTGAAAGGCCGCCTGTTTCTCCTGCATAACGGGACGCAAGCGCCGGACGTGCAATAGTCGTATTGGAAATGATTAGGGCGGCAATACCGTGCGACATGGCGACGGTAACGATATCGTCGATGTCGGCTGGTTGAAGGTCGGGGGCAACTTTTAAGAACACAGGGGTACCGTGGGTCCGCGCCGCCATCACTTGCGCCAGCAAATCGTCCAGCGCAGCTTTATCTTGCAGCGCCCGAAGTCCCGGGGTGTTGGGTGAGCTAATATTCACCGTCAAATAATCCGCCAGCGGCTCTATATTGCGTACGCCAATGACATAATCGGCAATGCGATCGGCGCTATCCTTGTTTGCTCCTATGTTGATACCAAGTGGTCCAATTAGAGCACCGTCCGGAATGTTGCGCAGACGGGCAATCGCCGCTTCCTGCCCTGCATTGTTAAAACCCATTCGGTTGATGACCGCTTTATCCTCAACCAAACGGAACAAGCGTGGCTTTGGGTTGCCTTCTTGCGGCAGCGGCGTGAGTGTCCCAACTTCGGTAAAGCCAAAGCCAAGGCGCAATATTTCCAACGGAACTTCAGCGTTTTTATCATAGCCGGGCGCGAGACCCACAGGATTTGCAAAGCGCAAACCTGCGAAATTCTGAGCCAGCATATCGCTTTTCGAACCGAGTGTTGGAATAGGTGCAAATTTCAGCGCAGTGATCGACAAATTATGTGCGGTTTCGGCGTCGGCCTTAAACAACATCGGGCGTAAAAATTGGTAAAGCATTCAACACTTATTCACGACTATCGCCCGACGTGCAACGCCCTGTGCACCAACATACAAGACCATCTGAGGATGTTTTGGCCGAGATTGTCAAATAAACTGAAATGTATTGATGAGTCTATACAATCAAATTTTTAAAATATGTATAGCTGGAACATACGACCCTAAGAACTTTCCTGTCGAAAGACAAGGGTTCTTTTCCTTTAAAGACCCGCTTTACGGCGGGTCTTTTTTTATGCCTAATGCATGTGATGTTGCCTAAAACAACTGGCTCAAGATTCGGAAATTGCCTCTTCCACCAAACCCGCATCCTCAGTCTTATCGAACGCAGCATTAAGCGGGCTGGCTTTTCGCCTGCGCAGATTGGCACGTAGCGCCGCGCGTAACCGCTCAGCCTTGATCCGCTCTTTATCCTCTGCATCTTTTGCCAATACTGCTCTCCTTAAGGCCCTGTATACAACATGGGCGATGCCAAATCAGCAGCACCGGTGCAAGCCGCTTGACATTAAGCGCCAGCCTTCGCATAGCGCCGCAACTTCGGTATTGCTGCTGTAGCTCAGTGGTAGAGCGCGTCATTGGTAATGACGAGGTCGGGAGTTCAATCCTCCCCAGCAGCACCAGGAAGGGCATTGTCACATTAACTTGGTTGGCGATCTTCGAGCGATCCCGATAAACTGATGGGATGCAGAAAATCTCATTCGACCGCCATCGTTTTCCATCTGAAATAATTGTCCATGCGGTTTGGCTTTATGCAAGGTTCACCCTGAGCTTACGCGACGTCGAAGATTTGCTTGCCGAACGCGGTCTGGATGTTTCTTATGAAACAGTCCGCCGTTGGTTTCTCAAATTTGGTAGCCAGATTTCAGCCAATCTCCGAACTACTCGACCTGCACCCAGCGATCATTGGTATCTCGATGAAATGGTCATCGCCATTTGCGGGAAGCGGCATTGGCTATGGCGAGCCGTCGATAATGAAGGCACGGTTCTTGATTTTCTGGTACAATCCCGGAGGAACACGAAAGCCGCAAAAAAGCTGATAAAAAGCTTGCTGAAGAAACAGAAGATGTCGCCCACCTTAATCGTCACAGACAAACTGCGATCATACCACGCAGCATTTCGAGAACTGCGCCTTACGGCTGAACATATCGACAACAAACGCGCCAACAACCGAGCAGAAAACTCTCACCAACCGGTACGAAGGCGGGAACGAAAGATGCAGCGGTTCAAATCTCCAGGATCTGCTCAACGCTTCCTCAACGTCCACGCTTCAACCTATAATCATTTCGACCTTCAACGCCATCTTATCAATCGACCCTTGTTCAAGAAATTACGAGCTGGCGCGTTCAGCGGTTGGAAAGCTGCTGCCCTGAATGCCTGATCATAAAACCAAAACCAATCTTGCGCCTTGACCAAGTTAATGTGACAATGCC
>CALGEE010000061.1 GCA_937881525.1 uncultured Sphingomonadales bacterium
CGGCGAAAGGAAAGAGCTACTTTTCAGGGATCAAGCCTTTCGGCGCAAATCTGAGCACCAAGATCAATATTAACCCCATGTTTACCTAGCCCGCCCACAACAGCTGTGGCGAAGATCGACAAACGGACTTACAGGTAAATGAGGGTGTTTCAAAAACTTATCTAATCGATTAAATACCCCGCAGTTGATGCAAGGCTGCTACAGTCAACGATTTCGCCATGACTACACGGTCAATGTTGGCGCCAGAAAACAAAGCTAGATTTTTACCTTGTGAAAACGAGTACTTAAATCTGCCTCTGCGCATACGTTTTAGAGCGGACACCCACGTCTTGCCGCTAGCGTTGCTGTGTCTCAATCCGAGTAGGATGGCGTTATTTGGTCCGTAGTTCGTGGATCTAGCAGAAAGTGGGTGCAGCAACCAACTAAAGCTGGGCTCAATGTCACGGAACAAGGAACCACTAACTTGGGGGTCCGCGCCTTAGACTGTCGACTATAAATATTGGTATTATAATTTTTTTGACTACTTTGATATGCATAATAATTTCGGCAGCAGAAAATGCTTTGGACCATTACATAAGGCTGCTACATCAGTGGAAATGTCTTCTAATATTCGTTAAGGTCGAAGCATGCGAAGTACAAAAGTTATTCACACAGTTTCTTGTCATGCCGAGGGCGAGGTTGGAGACGTAATTATTGGTGGAGTCGCACCACCGGTCGGCGATAGCATTTGGGAGCAACGCGAGTGGATTGCCAAGGATGACGTGCTTCGCAATTTCATGCTCAATGAGCCGCGCGGCGGTGTGTTTCGCCATGTTAATCTATTGGTGCCACCCAAGAATCCAGAGGCTCATGCGGCTTGGATCATCATGGAGCCGGAGGATACACCGCCAATGTCTGGCTCAAATTCAATTTGTGTATCTACCGTCTTGCTGGATACAGGCATTATCCCAATGCAAGAGCCTGTAACAGAAATGGTTCTTGAAGCCCCAGGTGGCCTTGTGCGCGTTCGGGCGTATTGCGCCAATGGCAAAGCTGAGTTGATCGAAGTAGAAAACCTGCCCTCATTTGCTGGCCTGATAGCCGCACCTCTGGAAATTGAAGGTATAGGAACCGTCATGGTGGACACGGCGTTTGGCGGCGACAGTTTCGTCGTAGTTGATCAGGCGTCACTTGGGCTTTCGCTGAAATCCGACGAGGCACAAAATCTCGCTGAACTGGGCGTGAAAATCACAAATGCTGCAAATGAACAATTGAGTTTTGTTCATCCGCTAAATCCAGATTGGAGACACCATTCGTTCTGTCTATTTGCGGGTATGTTGCAACATGTTGACGGTGTCCTTCATGCAAAATCGGTGGTCTCCATCCAACCAGGAAAGCTAGATCGTTCACCAACAGGAACTGCTGTCTCTGCTCGTATGGCTTTGCTTTATGCAAAGGGCGAGATGACTGTTGGAGACCGCTTCACAGGAATTTCGATCATCGGATCGAAATTTCAGGGTAAAATCTTGGGCGAAACAAAAGTTGGGGAAACTTCAGCAATTCGACCCCAGATAAGTGGTCGTGGTTGGGTAACGGGTACACACCAACACATGTTGGATCCAAGCGATCCATGGCCCGAGGGCTATCGGCTTGCTGATACTTGGCCGAACTACAAATAAGAATCTTCACCCACGATGCAATTTGCAATATATATTTTTTACAAAGCGCTGGGCATTGCCTTGTGAAACCGTTGAATTATTGATAATGTATAAGTAACTATAGGATGTTGATTAATTATTGATATTGT
>CALGEE010000062.1 GCA_937881525.1 uncultured Sphingomonadales bacterium
TGGCCTGCCTATTCCCGCGATAAACTTGCTTGGGCCATCGGCGAGCGCGGTCGTGTTAGCCGACCGCGATGCCGAGGATTTCACGATCACTGGCCTCGCCGACGCACTTGCGCTAGGCAGCAATAACACGTTCGTCGACGCGCGTATCTTTGGCAAGCCAGTCACCCGCCCCTATCGCCGCATGGCGGTAACGCTCGCGCGGGTAGACAGTAGCGACACCGACGCAGCGCGCACGATTGCTGTCGCGGCAGCGGAAAAAATCGAAATCAACTACGGACCCCGGACATGACCCTGACCCTATATGGCATCCCCAATTGCGACACCGTTAAGAAAGCGCGGAATTATCTTGATGCGCGCAACCTTGGCTATCATTTCCATGACTATAAAAAGGCGGGCGCGATTGCGGCTGATTTGGAACGCTGGAGCGCAATCATTGGCTGGGAAAAGCTGCTCAATAAGGCAGGTACTACGTTCAAGAAACTGCCCGATGCTGACAAGGCCGACATTGATGCGGCTAAGGCCATCGCCTTGATGGTCGCCAACCCGTCGATGATTAAACGGCCCGTGGTTGAAGGCGGCAAGACTTTGCTCGTCGGGTTTAAAGAAGCAGAATGGGATGCGCTTTTGTCGCAGAAGTGAAACGTCGCGCGGGCATGGAGCCATTATGACTCACTTGCACCTGCTTCTGATCGCTACCATCCTCCTGTCGCCTTTCTCCATTTCGGAAAGCCAAGCCATGGAAAAACCGCTCGAAGGCCACGTCATTGTCATCGCGCACCGTGGTGCCTCAGGTGAACGACCCGAACACACCATCGCGAGCTACACCCGCGCGACTGAACAGGGCGCGGATTTCATCGAACCGGATCTGGTGCTGACGAAAGACGGCATATTGGTCGCGCGGCATGAGAATGAGATTTCGGAAACCACCGACATTGCGGACAAGGCCGAATTTGCAGACCGCAAAACTACCAAGACCATAGACGGCCACAAAATGACGGGCTGGTTTACAGAGGATTTTACCCTATCAGAGTTGAAAACACTGCGCGCCAAGGAACGCCTGCCGCAGCTGCGAAGCGCCAATATGGCCTATGACGGGCAGTTCGAAATCCCGACCTTTGACGAGATCCTCGCGCTGGCCAAGGCAGAAAGCGCCGCGACCGGACGGACGATTGGTGTCTATCCCGAAACCAAGCACCCCAGCTATTTTGCCAGCATTGGCCTGCCGCATGAGGGACCGTTATTGGCGGCGCTGACCAAATACGGCCATGTCGAAAAAAGCGCACCTGTGTTCATTCAGTCGTTCGAAGTCGAAAATCTCAAAGCGTTGCGGCCCAAAACCAAATTGCAGCTGATCCAGTTGATGGATGAAAAGGGCAGTCCGGCGGACCGGAAGGACCTGACTTATCCGCAAATGGCGACAGCAGAGGGTCTGAAAACCGTTGCGACGTATGCCGATGGCGTTGGCCCCAATAAGGCGCTGGTCATCCCGCGCACCTTGCTTGGCAATCTGGGCGCGCCAACGACACTTGTTGCCGATGCGCATAAAGTGGGCCTTGCAGTTCACTTATGGACGTTCCGCCGCGAAAATTACTTTCTGCCATTGGCGCAAAAATCGGGCATTGACCCGCGCGGCATCGGCGACCTGAAATCCGAAATCCAAGCCTTTCTCGCGACAGGCATCGACGGCATTTTCAGCGACAATGTGGCGGAGGCGGTTGCGGCGCGCCAATAAGGGGCCGACTCAATTTGCTTTTGCCCGCGGCGTTTAGCGGCTAAGCCCCTGCCCCATGTCTACACATCCTAAAACGCTCACTTTCGATACATCCACCAGCCGCGCGAACCCGACGCCTTCGCCGATGAAGCGCCTGACCGTGCCGCGCATCCGGCAGCGCAAGGGCGGCGAACCGCTGGTGATGCTGACTGCATATACGGTGCGCATGGCGCAATTGATGGATCCGCATTGCGACATGCTGCTCGTTGGCGACTCGCTTGGGCAAGTCATCTATGGCCTTCCCCATACGGTTGCCGTCACTATGGAAATGATGGCAGCCCATGGCGCAGCGGTTGTGCGCGGCAGCTATCACGCGGCGGTGATCGTCGATATGCCGTTCGGATCTTACGAAGCCTCGCCCGAACAGGCGTTCATCAACGCCTCGCGGCTGTTGAAGGAAACGGGCGCTGCCGGCGTCAAGGTGGAAGGCGGAAAAGTGCTGGCTCCGACATTAGAATTCCTCACCTCACGCGGCATTCCGGTGATGGCGCATGTTGGCCTTACCCCGCAAGCGGTCAATATTCTTGGTGGCTATGGCGTGCGCGGCAAAAGTCCCGAAGAAGCCAAATCGATTGTTGAGGACGCCATGGCAATGTCCGACGCTGGTGCATTTGCCATGGTCATCGAAGGCGTGCTTGAACCTATCGCCATTGAAATAACACAACAAGTTGCCTGCCCGACCATCGGTATTGGTGCGTCGGCACAATGCGACGGGCAAGTACTTGTGGCCGAAGATATGCTGGGATTGTTCGACCGCGTGCCGAAATTTGTGAAGAAATTCGGCAATATGGGCGTCAGCGTTGAAGAAGCGGTGCGCGAATATGCCGCCCGCGTGCGCGACCGCAGCTTCCCCGGACCCAATCAGCTATACCAGCCTGGGTAAACCAGGCTGGCCTATCGCGCCAAGTCGAGCTAAGGACATCGCCAACCATTTTTGACTAACCGTATCCGGAGGCCCTTTTGGCTTTAACACCCACAGAAAAGCGCCCTGACCAAGACAGGAGCGGAAGCGACGAGGCATTTTTGCGCGAAGTGGATGATGCCGTCCGCGCAAGCGATCTGACGACATTTTGGAAGCTTTATGGCCGCTGGCTTTTGGCCGCAGTTGCTGCGGGCCTGCTCGCCTTTGGCGGTTGGATCATTTATCATAATCAACAACAGGCCGCCGCCGACTTGCAGAGTGAGGCCTTTGTCGACGCAATGGACAAATTGCGTGCTGGCCAAGCCAAAGAAGCGCGCGCACAGCTGGCGACCCTCGCTAAGGCTGACCAACCCGGATATCGCGCGATGGCGCAATTGGTTGAAGCCAATTTGCTAGGCGAAGAAGGTCAGACCAAGAAGGCGATTGCGCTATATGCCAAGATCGCAAGCGACGATACCCTGCCGCAGACCTCTCGCGACTTGGCGCTTATCCGGCAGGTGAGCGCCGAATTTGATACCATCGCACCGCAGCAGGTTATTGCTCAGCTTAAGCCCTTGGCCGTACCAGGCCATCCATGGTTCGGCAGCGCCGGCGAATTGACTGCCTTGGCCTATGTCAAAATGGGCAAAGACAATCTGGCTGGCCCAATATTTGCGCAGATTGCAAAGCAGGAACGCTTGCCGCAGACATTGCGTAGCCGTGCACAACAAATGGCGGGCGCACTGGGCATTGATACCGTTCAGGTTGACGCAAAGAGCAATGCGGCATCGAAGGCGGATGAAACTGCCTCCAAGGGAGAGTGATAATGAAGACTATAGCAAAATTGCTTCTGGCTCTCGCCGCAACGACAACATTGGGTGGCTGCGCCGTAATTGACGGTGTGCGCGGCGATTCTGGCAAAAAGAACAACACACCAACCATCGGCAACCGCGTCGACATTTTGGGCATCGAGCGTGACACCGAGGTCGATCCTGCCTTGGCAGGTGTCGCGGTCACTCTCCCGCCAGCGGCCTTGAACGAAGCTTGGGCACAGCCAGGCGGCAACGCATCAAAATCGCCCGGCCATGTGGAGCTTGGCCAAGGCCTTTCGCGCATCTGGACGGCAAAAGTAACAGGGGCCAACCCGCGTGCACGCTTGGCTGCCAGCCCAGTGATGAGCGATGGACGCATATATGTCGTCGACACGACTGCCCGCGTCACCGCATTTGATGCGAACACGGGCGCGCAAATCTGGTCCAACGCACTTGAAATCGAAAAGGACGGCAAACCGTCGCGCTTTGGCGGCGGCGTCAGCGCAACCGGCACGAACGTATTTGCCACCAATGGCGTCGGCGATGTCGCATCGCTTGCTGCCGACACGGGCGCACTTGTCTGGAAAAAGCGCCCCGCGGGTCCCTTGCGCGGTGCACCGACCCTGTCCAACGGCAATGTCTATGTAATGACGCAAGACAACCAGGTTTACGCGCTGCGCCAAAGCGATGGTGAAGCACAATGGAACGAAGCTGGCCCTGTTTCTGCATCGGGCATCTTTGGTGTTGGCGCCCCTGCTGCGGCGCAGGGCACGATTATCGCTGGCTATTCCAGCGGCGAGCTTGCTGCTTATCGCTACGAAAATGGCCGTAGCCTGTGGAGCGACACATTGTCCCGCACCGCGATGTCGAGATCGGTGTCGACGCTGACGGACATTGATGCTGACCCCATCATCGACCGCGGGCGCGTATTCGCGCTGGGCAAGGGTGGCCGTATGGCGTCGTACGAATTGGTGAGCGGCCAGCGCATTTGGGAAATCAACATCGCGGGCATTTCGACGCCGGTCACATCTGGCGAATGGGTGTTCGTCATGACTGACGAAGCGCGTTTGTTGTGCGTCGCGCGGTCCACTGGCAAGATCCGCTGGATTTCGAAGCTGCAGCGCTACAAGAATGAAAAGAAGAAGAAAAAGCCGATCAGCTGGTATGGCCCCGTCCTTGCCGGTGGCCGCTTGGTCATTGCCAATTCGCATGGTGCGGTTTGGTCCGTAGCGCCCGACGAAGGCACCGCGACCGAGATTCTTGACGTTGGCAACGATGTATCGCTAGCACCAATTGTGGCCAACAATATCTTATATATTCTGGATGAGTCCGGGCGCATTTCCGCGTTTCGTGGATAGGCCTTAAAGGAGAAGTACCGGCATGTTGCCGACGGTAGCCATTATCGGTCGGCCCAATGTCGGCAAGTCCACTTTGTTCAACCGGCTGGTTGGCAAGAAACTCGCGCTTGTCGATGACACGCCGGGAGTCACCCGTGACCGCCGGGAAGGCGAAGGACGTCTGTTCGACTTGGAATTCACCATCGTCGACACCGCAGGCTATGAGGATGAAGATCCCGAGACCTTGCCGGGTAGAATGCGGATGCAGACCGAAGCGGCGATTGCAGGCGCGCAAGTGGCGTTGTTCCTGATCGATGGCCGCGTTGGTGTAACCCCGCTTGACGAAGAAATTGCCCGCTGGCTGCGCAGCAGCGCGACGCCCGTGGTACTCGCGGTCAACAAGGCCGAGGGCAAGCAAGGCGATAACGGCATTCTGGAAAGCTATGCGCTTGGCTTTGGTGACCCCATCGCGATCAGCGGTGAACATGGCGAGGGCATGGCCGATCTGTTTCAATCCCTGCTGCCGCATATTGACGGTGGCGCTTTTGAAGTGCCTGACCCCGAAGCGCCAGATGCGATATTAAAGCTGGCGATTGTGGGCCGCCCAAACGCCGGAAAATCGACGCTGATTAACAAGATTTTGGGCGAAAACCGCCTGATAACCGGGCCCGAGGCCGGGATTACCCGCGACAGTATTTCGGTCGATTGGATCTGGACCGACCCAAGTCCCCAGGAATGCGAGCCCGACGAAGAGGGTATCATCCCACCGATGCTGACCGAGCGCCGCGTGCGCTTGATCGACACCGCAGGGATGCGCAAGCGTGCCAAGGTACAGGACAAGCTAGAAAAGCTATCCGTAGCTGACGCGCGCCACGCCATCGACTTTGCCGAAGTGGTGGTGCTGCTGCTGGATGCGACCAAAGGTCTTGAGGTGCAGGATTTGAAGATCGCGGACCATGTCATTCAAGAGGGCCGCGCCCTTATCATCGCGATCAACAAATGGGATGTGGCCGTTGACGGCGCTGGCCTTTTCAGAGGCATTCGTGCCGCGTTGGAAGAGGGCCTATCACAATTGAAGGGCGTCCCGATGATTGCCGTAGCCGGGCTTACCGGAAAAGGGCTCGACCAGATGATTTCCGTAGCGTTCGATGCGCGGGAGGCTTGGAACAAGCGCGTGCCAACGGGCATATTGAACCGCTGGTTCGAAGCCGCAATTTCGGCAAATCCGCCACCGGCCCCTGGCGGTAAACGCATTAAGCTGCGGTACATGACGCAAGCGCGTAACCGTCCGCCGACCTTTGTCATCTTTGGCAACCGGACCGACGAGTTGCCCGCCAGCTATGCGCGCTATTTGCTCAACGGTATCCGTCGCGATTTGGATTTTGGCGCTGTTCCCGTGCGGATCAACTTCCGCTCGTCGAAGAATCCTTTTGCCGACAATGGCTAACCCTGCCCCGATTAAAGTTCAGTCCTCTATAGGTTTTGACTGTAGCTGGACGTAGTTCTCGATGCCCATGCGCGCAATCAAGTCGAACTGCTTTTCCAGCATATCGACATGCTCTTCTTCGCTTTCTAATATAGATGCAAACAGATCGCGGCTGACATAGTCGCGAACGCTTTCGCTATGCGCGATTGCATCCTTCAACAGAGGTAGCGCTTCATATTCGAGCTCAAGGTCGGCTTTCAGGATTTCCTCAACGGTCTCGCCAATGCGCAAGCGACCAAGCAATTGGAAATTGGGCAGGCCATCCAAGAACAAGATGCGCTCCGACAATTTGTCGGCATGCTTCATCTCGTCAATTGATTCGTGCCGTTCAAAATGTGCCAGACGCGAGACGCCCCAATTGTCGAGCATGCGGTAATGCAGCCAATATTGATTGACCGCAGTCAGTTCATTCTTGAGCGCCTCGTTCAAAAATTCGATGACTTTTGCATCACCCTTCATCGCCATGTCCTTTAGGTTAGGTGCGACTACGTTAGCGCGTTAATAAATGACCGTGAAGGCGGAAAATGGCGGAAAAGCTTATTTTTTCGACGCGCTATTGCTAAGCGGTTGCAGGTCCAGAGCTGATAATGTTTCGCGCGAACGTCAGGCACTGGCCGCATTTTGGCTTACGCCCAAGGCGCGCATACACGTCATTCGGACGTTCCGAGGCACAACGCACCGCAGCGCGAAGGTCTTTTTCCTTGATAGCGTTACAGATGCAAACGACCATGGATTAACTCCTATGGCATCGCCTTACCGTTAATGCGAACTGATTGCAATAGCATTAACGACGCATAGCTTGAATTTTTCCGCGGGCCAAGCTCCGCCAGAGCCATTCCAGCGGGCCATAATGAAATGTCATCAACCATGTTTTTGACCACAGCAGCATCACCGCCCACGCGCCCAGCACAAACAGCCACAATCCCGCACGGCCAACATCGCCAAAAAGGCCAAAGCCATAGCCATAGAAAATTGTTGTCATGGCGATACTGGTGCCGAGATAGTTGCTGAACGCGGCGCGGCCAGCTGCGGCGACCCGCGCGAGCATCGGATGGTTGCGATAATGATCAATGAGCAGAAGCAAGAGCGCCGCATAGCCAATCGTCAGCAACATACGCGGTATCCCGCCCCAAAAGTAAAAAATCGCCAGCGCAGTGATCCGGTCGAAGTCAACCGCGACCATCCAAGCGGCCAGGGCCAGCGTCAGCAGCAACCCAACTGGGACCATCCGCATAGCCCAGCGCCGGTAATCGGCCACAGCCCACGCACCGGTGAGGAAGCCGCTTTTTTGCATAGCCATTCCGATCATCATCAGCGGCAAAGTTTCACTCGCCGACTGAACCACCAAAAGGAGTGGCTCGGCCCAATCGTCAAGCTTGCTCATTGTTATCGCGGCATAGCTGCCCCGATGCAAGGCGAGGTCAGGCGCAACATTAAACGCAAGGTCCGCACTGTCCATCAGCTCGCGAAACTGGCGGGCCATGTCTGCGCTCGCATCGGCCCGTGTTGCGTAATATTGAAAGAGCTGCAGCCCGCCAAATTGTAAGCCCCAAAGCGCCAGCCCAAGCACAAAGATTATGAGAGCAACCTTGATCAGCTTTGCTGGCGCCCAATTTCGGAAGCGAAAGGCGATCATGCCAATGATTGCATAGAGAAACAGGATGTCACCGAACCAGATGAAGAAATAATGCGCGAGACCAAATAAAGCGAGCCACGCCATGCGGCGATAATGGATCTGCGTCGCACTCTCCCCCTTTGCCACGGCGCGGTCGATGATGAGCATCATACTCGCGCCGAACAAAAGCGAGAATAGCCCACGCATTTTGCCGTCTATAAGGACGAACGAAAATGCCCATGCAATTTTGTCAGCCAAGGTGTCGGTGCCATAGGCCGCGGGCGAGATATAGGCCCATTCGGGCATCGCAAAGCCGATGATGTTCATCGCCAATATGCCCATCACCGCAAAACCGCGCATCGCGTCCAAGCTGATGTGCCGTTGTTCTGAATTCTGCATGGCCAACTCCCTGAATTACAATATTAATACAGGGGGTTGGCATGCACGTCCAGTGCGTTTAATGTTTCTTATTGACACTGGTGTAGGCAGTTTTTATCTCAAACCTAACTCTAGTGTTGGATTCGACATGACTGAACTATATTTTTCGCACCCTGACCGCCCGACCGCCAAAATGCAGCCGCTAAAAGCGTGGCGTCATTTTCGCAAGCTGATAGCCAATAAAGAAGACACTGAGCAGGTCTTTCACATCATTGCGGCCTTAAGCGGCCGCAAGTTCGCAAAGATGGCGCAGAAATTTTGGCAAACGCCCAAGGGCAGAGCGTTGCTTGAAAGCAATGAGCGCCTGATTGACATGCTCGATGATCATGACAGCATTAAGAAGCTTCCCGCGGATACGGTTGGCCGCGCTTATGTTGAGTTCATGGAGCGCGAAGGTCTGAGCGCTGCGGGTCTTGAGGCCGAATATGCCCAGTTCCGGACGACTTATCCTGTGTTTGGCGATGTGGTTGAACGCTATGGCGACCGCTTGCGCGATACGCATGACATGCTGCACATCCTCACCGGCTATGGCCGCGACGCGCTGGGCGAGCAATGTGTGCTGGGCTTTACCTATGCGCAGAACCACAATCTTGGCGTCGGCTTCATTGCCTATGCAGGCGGAATAGAGCTGAAATACCGCGTAGCAAAATCGGCGCCGATTATGAAAGCGGTGCACGAAGGCTATCGTATCGGCAAAGCGGCGAAGAACATCGCTCAGGAAGACATCGCAGCCTTATTACGCGAACCGCTGGCGGATGCTCGCAAGCGGTTAGGAATTACCGAACCAGTGACCTACAAAGCGGCCCATGCCGCTATGCGGTCGGAAGGTATCGATCCGTATAATTTGCTGGCTGCGGCGGCGTAAAAGCAAGGTTTAAAAGCCTTCGTCGCCTGCGGCGGGGGATTGCCCTTAGCTTTCCATCCAGTCCTTGAAGAAGCTTTCATGCGCCGCGCGTAATTCCGCGACGGCGACGGAAAACCGGGGTCCAGCGACAGCGTCACCGCTTACAGTACCGATGCGTGTCATTGGAATGCCCGCCGCCTGAATGTGATCGGCATGCGCGCTGGTGACAACATAGCGCGCCTGATCTTCACCAAAGGCCGTAAAGGCATCGCCGATTTCCTGAAGCACGCAGCCACGACCGCTAGCGAGCGCCATTTCAGTGAGCGCAACCAGCAAGCCGCCATCGGCAACATCATGCACAGCGTTCACCTTGCCGTCCTGAATAAGGCGGCGGACGAGTTCTGCATGCGCGCGTTCTTTGGCGAGATCGACAGGCGGCGGCGCGCCGTCTTCGCGGCCATGTAATTCACGCAGCCATAAGGATTGGCCGAGATGCCCGTTGCTATCGCCAATGACGAAAATGCCGTCGCCTTCGTTCTTGAACGCGATTGTCGCCATCTTGCTGACATCTTCCAGCACACCCACGCCGCCAATAGCAGGCGTTGGCAAAATCGCACTGCCACCGCCGGTGGCCTTGCTTTCATTGTATAAAGACACATTGCCCGAGACGATGGGGTAGTCGAGCGCGCGGCAGGCGTCGCCCATGCCGTCCAAACAGCCAACAATCTGCGCCATGATTTCGGGGCGCTGCGGGTTGGCGAAGTTCAGGCAGTTGGTGATTGCCAGTGGCGTTGCACCAACCGCGCTGATGTTACGATAGGTTTCGGCAACTGCTTGCTTGCCGCCTTCATATGGGTCGGCATAGCAATAACGCGGCGTGCAATCTGTGCTCATCGCTAGCGCGCGGTTGGTGCCATGAATACGCACAACAGCGGCGTCCCCGCCCGAAAGCTGCCCGGTGTCGCCGCCGACTTGGGAATCATATTGCTGCCAAATCCATGCCCGAGACGCAAGGTCGGGGCTGGCCATGAGCTTAAGCAAATCCGCACCGATGTCCGTGCTGGCTGGCACTTCACCCAGCGGCTGCACATTAGCCCATGCCTTATACTCTGTCTTCGACGCTGCGGGCCGGTCGTACAAAGGCGCATCTTCCGCGAGCGGGCCAAGCGGGATGTCGCACACGACCTCACCCTTCCACGTCAGCACCATATGGCCGGTGTCTGTGACTTCGCCAATCACGGCGAAATCGAGCTCCCATTTGTCAAAGATCGCCTTGGCAAATTCTTCACGGCCAGGCTTGAGCACCATGAGCATACGCTCCTGGCTTTCGGATAGCATCATTTCATAGGGCGTCATGCCTTCCTCGCGGCACGGCACCTTGTCCATGTCGAGGATGATACCCGCCTTGCCATTGGTCGCCATTTCGACACTGGAGGACGTCAAGCCCGCCGCGCCCATATCCTGAATCGCAACGATGGCGTCCGACGCCATCAGTTCAAGGCACGCCTCAATCAGCAACTTTTCCGTGAAGGGGTCGCCCACCTGCACCGTTGGCCGCTTCTCCTCAATATCCGCGCCAAAATCCGCAGATGCCATCGTCGCGCCATGAATACCGTCGCGACCGGTCTTTGACCCGACATAGACGATCGGGTTCCCGAGGCCCGTGGCCGCAGAATAAAAAATCTTATCTTGGTCCGCGACGCCCACGGTCATTGCGTTCACGAGGATGTTACCATCATAAGCTGGGTGGAAATTGGTCTCACCACCAACGGTCGGCACGCCTACGCAATTGCCATAGCCGCCAATGCCCGCAACGACGCCTTGCACCAAATGCTTCATCTTAGGATGGTCGGGCCGTCCGAAACGCAGCGCATTCATATTGGCTACGGGCCGCGCGCCCATGGTGAACACGTCGCGCAATATACCGCCCACGCCCGTCGCCGCGCCTTGATAGGGTTCAATGTAAGACGGGTGATTATGCGATTCCATTTTGAAGATAGCGGCAAGCTTGGTGCCATTTGGACCGTCGCCAATGTCGATGACGCCCGCATTTTCGCCAGGACCGCAGATCACCCAAGGGGCCTCAGTCGGCAATTTCTTCAAATGGATACGCGAGGATTTGTAGGAGCAATGCTCCGACCACATCACCGAGAATATGCCAAGTTCGACCATGTTGGGCACGCGTCCCATGGCGAGCAAGATGCGCGCATATTCTTCTGAATTTAGACCATGGTCGGCGACGATTTGGGGCGTGATTTCGGACATGAAACGGCCTTAGCGAGGCGACGATTTTTGTGCCACATAAAATAAATGGGCGCTGGTATTGCTACCAGCGCCCACTGCGTCCGATTTTTGGAAGTTCCTGACCACAAGGGCCACTCTTTCCTCTGTCCAACGTCCGGTTCCCCTGTCCAGCCCGGAGGCCTTTATGGTTCACCTTGGTACTTTGGGTATCCTATCCGTCGTTGCGTCACTTGCGTGTCGCCGCACTTGATATTCGTTTTCTTTGTACCCACCCTCCCGATCTCATCTCCTGTCTTGCGACCGGCTGCCTATCGATTTGGCGATCCTACATTCCCACTTTTCCGTGCCGCTTTCCCGTTTCCAGTCCTGCGTTGCATCAAAGCGAGTCTGCCTGATACACTGAAGGTGTCATGGTTTTCGAGTCGCGCAAAGCCAAATTTTGCCAGTTATCCACAGGCAGTGCAGTTTGCGGTGGACAAAATAGAGGACAAGATTTCGGTCCAAAAAGATACGGCCCCCATGCAATGCATGGAGGCCGTAAAAATTGTCCGGAGCGGGGGAGAGACGGGGGGGGTACCGTCCGTTCAATTTTGTTCAGCAACTTGTTACCGATGGATCGCAAATACGAGCGCATCGGTTATGCTGCAATTGCGAAAAGAAAAGAGCCAGTTGCGCGTTTTTGCAACTAGCCCTATTTCTGTTGGAAACGCGTTAATTGCGGTTTCAAATCATACCAAAACTTGTCAATTAAGGCGCAATTCCATTACCTGGCAGCGACGCATTGACGATGCCGCCATCGCAGGCGATGGTTTCGCCCACAATATAATCGCCAGCGCGCGCCGCGAGGAAGACCGCAAGCCCAGCCATATCCGCCGGCGTTCCGACCCGTGGAAACGGGATATTCTTGCCCACCGCTTCTGCATGGTCGCGGGCATCCTTG
>CALGEE010000063.1 GCA_937881525.1 uncultured Sphingomonadales bacterium
TCGTCTGGTGATAAGTTGGGGGCAGGGGCCCGGACATGTCGTGAGGCGCTTACGCCCAGCCAGGCAGCGCCAGCCTTCGGAAATGGACCCAGCGTAGCGAGCCCGGCCGCGGCCGGGCCGGACTGGCGGGCATTTTTCGAACTGTTTCGCCGCGAAGCGATGCCTCAGAACGAAGTCTTCAGGTATGGGGGCCGGTCGCCCTGCTACCGGCCGGACGGGCGAACCAGACGGTGGGAAAGCGCGCGTAATCCAAACTGCCGGACGACAGTAATCCTGTCGATAGCCGACAGAGCCTCGTTAACGCCATCAGGCAATTCATCGCCGCAAACGTTCATTTGTTGCGGCAATCGGAACGACCGCTTTCGGAGCCAACCCAAATAAATTCACGCTGGTTGTCGCACCATCTTGAACTATCCCTATCTGCATGAAAGCAGGCACACTTATCACGACGACCGCCGCCTTGAATTCGTTCCGATTGGAACATATATTGTTCCTATCGGAACTTAGGAGCAGGCCATGTCAGCCCTCGATAACATTACGTCCGAATCTGCTCGGATCGCGCACGTCATTGGGTTGTCGCACCCCAAGCTGATATCAAATCAGATCTTGGCCCGCCGTGTGGCAAAGGGTTTGCCACCCAGCACTGCGGGCGTATTGGCGCGCTACATAGACCCCAAAGGCCATACAGTCGTTGCAATGGATATCGTTCCCAAAACAACGCTTCACACCCACACAAAATCAAAGCGAAATCTGAGCAAGGATCATAGCGAGGTCGTCTATGTACTGGGAAAGGTCGTGGCGGAATCGTTCAGGCTTCTGCGAGACCCTGAAAAGGTACTCACTTTCCTGACGAAACCCCATCCAATGCTTGAAGGAGACAGCCCATTCGAACTCGCGAAGAGTTCAGTGGCGGGGGCCGAGGTTGTGATGAATCTTTTGGCTAATGCTGATGCCGGTACAGCGGTCTAAGTGACCCACCGAAAACTCGAAAGCGATAAAGTTATCTATCGGATTGGCGACGCCTCCGGTCGGTTTCCGATATTCAGCGGCGAGGGTTCCAAACTGTCAGACGGGCGCTGGCATCAAAAAGGACAGGATCCAATTTATGCCGCCGAGCACTTGAGCCTTGCGATGCTCGAAAAGCTTGTGCACCTAAATGGCATTTTTCCGACCGGACAACACAGTATAAGCATCACGATCCCAAGCAGAACGGCCTATG
>CALGEE010000064.1 GCA_937881525.1 uncultured Sphingomonadales bacterium
GGTTAGTTTTGAATCAGGGCCCAAGCTGCGGGATGCGCTAAAAGCCCTCGGCCGATGGACCGTCCAGATTGTCAAACGCTCTGATACCGCAGAGGGTTTTGAAGTGCTGCCGCGCCGGTGGGTCGTCGAGCGCACGTTCGCTTGGCTGAACCGTTGCCGCCGCCTGTCAAAGGATTGGGAGAAATCGATCGCCAGCGCCAAAGCCTGGGTCCTCATTGCACACATTCGACGCGTCACCCGCCATCTCGCAAAGATCTGAAAACGTGAGGTTAGTTTTGAATCAGATGGGGTGGTTGCTGCCCTCCCCAGACGGCATCGCAATGTGCCAAATAAGTGGTGTTTACAGCCACAAAGCAGAAAGGACGGCAACCGTGACGAAGAGTATTATGATTGGGGTTGATCTGGCAAAGAATGTTTTCCAATTGCACGCAGCATCGTTGGCGGGGCAGGTGCAGTTCCGCAAGAAGCTGTCACGGCGGGCTTTTTTCAAGTTCATGGCCGAGCAGCCACCTGCAGTGGTCGTTATGGAAGCCTGTGGCAGCGCGCATTATTGGGCCCGGGAGATGATCCGGCTTGGCCATGAGGTGAAGCTGATCGCGCCGCATTACGTGAAGCCGTTCGTGAAACGCCAAAAGAACGATGCGGCGGACGCCGAGGCCATCGTGATCGCTGCCCAGCGGCCCGAGATGCGCTTCGTCGAGCCGAAGTCGGCGGAGCAACAAAGCAGGGCTATCCTGTTTCGCGCGCGAGAACGGCTCGTCCATCAGCGCACCGAACTGGTCAATGCACTCAGAGCCTGCCTCTATGAATATGGTCATGTAGTTGCGCAGGGTGTTCGCCAGATCAAACGGATCGAAGCTATTGTGGAAGAGCCGCACAGCGAATTACCCGAGTTGATGCGCGAGGAATGCCGCGATCTGCTGGATCAGATCGCCGCCTTGACGACGCGGATCAAGGCCAAAACCGCCAAGGTCCAAGCCGTGTCGGCTGAGCGTGACGTGGCGCGGCGGCTGCAGACGATGCCCGGTGTAGGTCCGCTGACCGCTTTGGCGATCGAGGCCTTTGCGCCCCCGATGGAGAATTTCCGCTGCGGGCGTGACTTCGCCGCCTGGCTCGGCCTCGTCCCGCGCCAGTTCTCATCGGGCGGCAAGGAACGGCTCGGACGTATTTCCAAAGCAGGGCAGGCTGATATCCGCAAGCTCTTGATTATTGGGGCGATGTCGCGCCTTAACTGGCTGGGCAGGAAGTCGATCCCGGAAAGCTCGTGGCTGGCGCGCATGACGGCGCGAAAGCCGAGGATGCTCGTGGCGATCGCCTTGGCCAACAAGATGGCGCGGACCATCTGGGCTATGTTGACGAAGGATGAAGATTACCGGGATCCGGCGCAGGCCGTGGCGGCATGACCGGCATGCCGCAAAACCTGCCTGAGGTCGGATAAGGGGGTGTGAGAAGGCGACGACCCGAATGGGCGAAATGATCGAACAGATCTGGACCAGGAAAACCAGTTTAGAGTCGTGAGCATTCAAGCTCGAGAGTCAGATTTGGACCTGATCCGCAGATCACCATACCGGCCAGTGGCTTCTGGAAACGCCGCATTCAAAGGCCTTACAGAAGACCGCACTCGATCACACGCACTTTGGATTCGAAACCTATTGCATTACGGGCAGCAACCACAGAAGACTCTAAGGCACCACGCCAGCCAGTTCAGGAACATCTCCCGGTCTTGCGGTCGGGTGAAGAACGTCGACA
>CALGEE010000065.1 GCA_937881525.1 uncultured Sphingomonadales bacterium
CATTTGAAGATCAAGAAAACAAGGGGCCACTTGCAATTCGACTTCTCCGAAAGTAGTCCGCCTTGCATGGGGCCGATGAACTCAGTTCTGGCCACGACGCTTTCGTCCGTTTACCTCGCGATGCGACACATATTTCCAGAGGTGCCAATCAGTGCTGGCGCGTTCACACCCTTGGAGATCTTGCAGCCTAAGGGCACATTCTTGGATGCAGAATACCCGCGTCCCGTATCAGGGTGCGCCGCAGAAGTCAGTCAACGCATTGCAGAGGCCGTTTTTGCAGCCCTTGTAGAAGCGCTCCCGCACCGCGTAACCGCCGCACCAGCAGGTACAAGCGGAAATTTTGCACTGGGTGGGTTTGATCCTGAAACGGGGCGTGATTTTGTGATGTATCAACTGTCAGGGGGGGGGTACGGTGGCAACATAGATCACGACGGGCTGTCCAACGGATGTTCGACCATCGGCATATCCAAGGCACCACCCGTAGAGATCATGGAACAGAATTTCCCGGTCCTATACCACCGCTACGCTCTGCGCGAAGGATCAGGTGGTGCAGGACAGCATCGCGGCGGCCTAGGGCTGGATTATGAGGTCGAACTGCGACGTGGTAACGCCCGTGCAAGTTTTGTTATGGATCACGGCCGCTTCGGCCCGCAAGGGGCGCTGGGGGGCGCAGACGGCGCCGTAAACGAGGTCGAGGTTTGGCGCGAGGGCGTCAAATACATTCCCGAACACTTGTCCAAGGAACAAGATATCCCGCTGCAAGCAGGCGACCGCGTCCGGGTGAAAACACCCGGCGGCGGTGGCTATGGCCCCGCATTAGAGCGAGACTTAGACTTGATTAAAGAAGACAAGCGGCTGGGACGGAATTAGGCGTTTAATCGGTGTGCCTAACAATTTAAAAATCCATGACCCGTTTAGATGATAAGACGATTATTGATGACCGAAGCACATTGTTCTCTATAATCTGAGAGCACATTAAAAAACTGTATTTATTTAGAAAAATACCAACTCAAAAATGGTAGTCCTATCGCATTTTGTACTGATAAACATACTGTGTTCCGCGTTCCAAAACCCAATCAAAACATGTCTGGCATGACGCGATTTGGCCTATTGCTCGCGGAGCTAAACATATTTATCCTTTGTTCAAATAGCTCGCAGGCTAAAGGCCACCTCCAGCACGCAAACCGCATGGCGCTGGATCTGCTGGTCAAAGAGTTGCGGTTCGCGTAAATGAACTGGTTGTGCTTGCCGGCCTTAACCCAGACCAACATGCCCATCGCCTGAGGGCACAGTCAGGTAGACAGCGCCCGCGCACGCTCAACCGGAAGCTGATGTTTTGTGATGAGCGTGTAAGCGCAGTTGATGTGTCAACCCAAAGCTAGATTCTCAACCCACTCATGCAGTTGCAAAACGAGTTAAGCCTGAGTTATTTGTTCACTGCATATGACCTGTTGGTCGTCCGTCATACTTTGGGCCGTGCCGCAGTGATGTATCGGGGAGTTGTTGCCGAAGAAGGGATAGCAGAAGAAATTTTCTCCTATCCTGTCCATCCCTATATATATCGAGGTTATATGGTCCGCGATCCTGGTGCCGGATCCAACGTTGCGCGTCAAACGCTATCGCATCATTCCTGACGCTGACATACCAAGCCTGTTGCATCCAGTAAGGGGCCGTCTTTTTGCCACCCCCCTGCCCATTGGGCGAAGAAAGCTGTAAAAATGAAAGCCGCAATTGATATAAACCTCGCCGGGGCA
>CALGEE010000066.1 GCA_937881525.1 uncultured Sphingomonadales bacterium
ACCCATCCTGCCGCTTTCGTTCAGTTTGGACGTGGATCGCGGTCATGCGCATGACCTCTGCGTCGTCCTCGGTCCGGGCAAGACGCAGATTGCCATCCTGCCGATACCCCTTGGCACAGTAAAGCTATTCATCAAGGCACTGCCAGATCTCGACCGCCGCACGCGCCAGTGCAAGCTCTGCAGGATCGCGCCCTGACTGTCGGACACCCGCAAGCGTCCAGCCAGAGGCAATGGCTGCGGGTCGATGGGCCTCTGTCACTTCGACCGTTGTGCCCGCTTCTGCCACGGCAATCGCGCTGGCGCATCCTTTATCCTAGCACCGACGATGACCACATCCGGATGGGTCATAACGCGGCCTTCGACGCCAGAGCACTGCTTTTGAGATCAAATCTTGTGTTGGAAAAGAGCGACGGATCACTTTGTGGGCGCACCCCTGTGGCCAGATCCGCCGCCATCCTGCCGATCCCCGGCCCAAGCCCGAAACCATGGCCCGACAGGCCCGTCGCCAATATCAGTCCGGGCGCGCCTGCAACCGGGCCGATGATAGGGATCTCGTCCGGTGTGACGTCGATCATACCGCCCCAGCTTTCGGCCATGCGCGCCCCTGCGAGGTGGGGATACAGCTTTTGCGCCGCGCCCAGCACATCCTTCAGCAAACTGGTATCAGGGGTAGGATCCATGACGCGCACCGCCTCAAACGGACTGGCCTGATCCATCGCCCAGCGCGTCCGTCCAAGCGGGCCAAAGAACGAAGCCCCGGCGCGCAGTTTCATGATCTGCCAGCGGGATCGCAAGATCGGCAAGAACGCCCCGAAATGCTGAAACGCCGCCGGTATGAGATCAAACTGCGCCGCCCCCGCCCGTGCTAGCGTGACACCGCCATCGGCGCGGGGCCGGATTGACGCGCCATTGGCCCCGAAGGTGCTGGTCGAGACCTGAGACACCCGCGTGGTGCGCATCACCGAGGACAGGATCGCAAGCTGTGGCAGGGTCAGACCTTCGTTTTCCAGCAGGGTGCGAGACCAGACCCCACCAGCCAGAATAACCGCGTCACATCGCACAAGGCCACGCTCTGTCACCACGCCGCAGACCCGGCCCGCCTCACGATGCAGACCGCGCACCGCGACCGCTTCAACGATCTGCGCGCCGTGTCGCTGTGCCAGTCGCGCCATGGCGGGTACCGCAAGCGGGGGTTCCGCGTAGGAATCGCTGGGGGTGTGCAAAGCGCCCTTTATATTCGCCTTTGGGGCATTGAGACCAAGCATTGCGCTGGCCTCGGACGCCGTCAGCATCCGAGAATCCAGCCCAAAGTCCTTGACCTTTGCCAACCAGCCTTCGCGCAGGTTCTGGTCGGCCTCTGTTTGCACCAGGTAGGTCACGCCGCCCTGACGATACCCGATATCCTCGTCAACCTCGGCCGCGATCTCGCGCCACAGTCGCTCTGCCTCGATCATCAGCGGCATTTCGGCCAGATCGCGGCCCTGTTTGCGGATCCAACCCCAGTTGCGCGAAGATTGCTCGCCAGCGATGCGCCCCTTTTCGAACAGAACCACAGAAATGCCGGATTTCGCAAGGTAAAGCGCTGCGGAAACGCCAGCCACGCCACCGCCAATCACCACGACCGAGGCGCGTTTTGGCACGTCATAAATGGCTTTGGAGTGGTGTTGCATCACGCAACGATACTGCTGTGTATCCGACGAACGCAAGCCCGTGCAGGCCCGCACGGCCCTGTCGCGCTGCTGGATCACACGCTCTCAGCGTGATCTAGTCGCTGCCGAAATCCTCAGCCGCGCTGCAGCAGCACGACCGCTAAAACCCTCGTCAATGTAATGCTGGAAACGCTCGCGTAGCGCGCTCGGTAGTGGTGCTGACATGATCAATTCTCCCAAAAAGGATGAACCACATGTCCATAGCTCAGGGAAGCCCTGCGATTCAGGTTTCTGGCAGGACGCTTTATTGCCATGGAACGAGGCACCAAAAGCAGCCCCGCAAGCGCAGGAGGCATAGTGGCCGCCGTGACCTCTGTCTGTACAATCAAATATGTTGCGGAACTGCTCAACGAAGATCTCAAGATGCTGGAAGCGATCATCGAAAATGACGACAACCTCAGCTACGGGGCCATCGTCAGCGTCTATAATGGGGACTGCGAAACCATCATGGGCCTGACTGACGATGGCATCAAAGAGCTGAGTGATGCGCGCCAATCACAAAAGGATTGGATCAGCTTCGTCGAATACTTCATCGAAGCCCCCGATGTCATCGCCCGTGTCAACCGACATTCCCCAAGCGGCATGCTGGCTGACGTGAAGGTCACCTGAATTTGCTCGCTGGACAAGCATTTTTCGCCCCGAGCGGCGGCTGCGGTTGGGTGAGCTTCTTGGACAGGGCGGATCTGGCGGTGAAGCCGCCTTGTTCTGTCTCGGCAACGGTGTGTTTCAGCACAGTGGAAAGATCGGTCAGCTCGAGCACGTCATCCAACTCGCGCATCACCAGCAGGCCGCCATCGTAACTTATCTGTGCGCCACGAAATTCCAACCACACGCGAGGGTCGAAAAGGACCCGATCAACCCACTGCGAGCCTGCACCCGCTGGATGATCCATGAAACGCACTCCTCGCAGCGACCAACACCATGATTTATAAAGAAAATAACACGGTCACGACAGCGAAATCAGCGACTTACTTGGGGAATGTGGGTTTATGGGTACCCAAAAAACTAATCCGAAAGACCAAGCTTCGCCTTCTGGTCGTTTGCCCATTTTAATATTGTTACGTCAAATGTTAAAGCCATCAGTGCAACGCAAATACCCAGGACGAAATTCTTTCCCAAATCTGTACCAGCAAGAGTTCTTTACAACTCTTGCCCCAAATCCTGAGTGCCTATAAAAGCCGCTATGATAACCATGAAAAAAGCAAACATAATTGCTTGATTGAAACCGACGGCCATTGTGGGCAGTGCAAGCGGTAATTGCACTTTCCAAAGCTTTTGGCTTCGCGTGGCCCCGGCCATATCAGCAGCTTCGATAACTTCAATTGGAACAGTGCGCAAACCTTCTATGGTATATCGCGTCAAGGGAACCATAGCAAAAATCAGTATTGAGAAGATAACAGCAACATCCGTAATCCCAAAAAGCATAATTGCTGGGATGAGATAGACAAAGCTTGGAAACGTCTGGGCCGTATCACAGATGAGCAAAACGCGGCGTGACCAGTGTTCTGAGCGTGCGGCAATGATGCCTACCGGCAAGCCAATGATCATCGCAAGAGCGACGGCGGAAATCACCGAATATAGGGTGATGACAGAGCGGTCCCACCAACCAGAAAACGCTATTAAACAGAAGAAGATTGCTGCAACGAACGCTTGTTTGCGCCCACCAAGCCAGTAAGAAAAGGCGACGACAAGCAAGATGAATGCAGGCGTTGGGATCGACAAGAGGAAGTTCCGGAAAGGGATTAGAACCTGCACATTCAAGAATGCGCGCAGGAAAACAGTTACTGATTTTACAATCTCAATGTTCAGGAAAGCTTTGATAAAATTATCGAGCTCCTTGCCCTGACTGAAATCTTGGCCGCGTCCAATTTCTGCAGCCATGGGCAACACCACAGACAAGGCGGTGAAGCCAACAAAGGCACCGAAGGCGCAAACGAGTGTTACGTGGCGGCGAAGCCAGGGTGTGTTGCGCTCAAAATGTACCGGCTGCTTTACGACCCATGCTTTAGACATGCGGTCCAGCGTGACGGCAATCAGAACAATCGTAATCCCGATCTCAAGTGAACGGCCCAGCTTGAAACTACCCATCATGGCGAGTAATTTTGCACCAAGGCCGGGCATGCCGATGAACGCCGTCAACACTACCATGGCGAGACACAGCATGATGACCTGGTTCACCCCAACTAAAATCTCGGTCCTGGCCGCAGGAAGATAGACGTGGCGCAGCAGTTGAAACTTTGTACAGCCGCTCATATGCCCGGCCTCTACAACTTCTGGCGATACTTTTTGCAATCCAAGCGTCGTCATCAAGATCATCGGAGGTATAGCGTAAATCGTGGTAGCGACGGCTCCTGCCGTGGGTCCAACTTTAAAAAAAATGACCGCAGGCAAAAGATATGTGAAAAACGGCAAGGTCTGTAGGACGGACAAAACCGGCTTGATAGCTTTGTTAAACCATGCGAATTTCCAAGCGAGTATACCAATTGTTAGGCCGATCACAAAAGCCAAGGGGGCTGCGACCAAAATCACCGACATGGTTTCCATCGCGATTTCCC
>CALGEE010000067.1 GCA_937881525.1 uncultured Sphingomonadales bacterium
CATGTAGTTCAGCATCAACGCTGGCAACACGAAGAACAGCCAGCTGAACTTGATCGGTCGACGGCCAAAGTGCCCCATATCCGCATAAAGCGCCTCGGCCCCCGTGACGGCGAGGACAACCGTGCCCATCGCGACAAATGCGCGAAAGCCGTCATTGTAGAAAAAATAAAATGTATTCAGCGGATTCAAAACATCCAGAATTATCATCGGCATTTTGGTAAGATGCATGACACCCAACCCCGCAAGCGTCGCAAAATAGACCAGCATGATTGGCCCAAACCAAGCCCCGACCTTGGCCGTGCCGCGAGACTGGAACGCAAATAACGCGCCAATAATCACGACCGATATGGGCAATATCCAAGGGCTAAAGCCCAAGCTTACATATTTGAGACCTTCGGCTGCAGAGAGGATGGACATGGCAGGCGTAATCATGGAGTCGCCATAAAATAGTGCGGTTGCAAACAGCCCAAGCATCGCAAAAGGCGCAGTCCATTTTGCTCCAGCGGTCTGACGATTGATCAGCGCAAGCAAAGCAAGGCTTCCGCCCTCCCCCTTGTTATCGGCCTTCATAATTGTGAAAACATATTTGAAGGTCACGACAATCATCATCGACCAGAAAACGAGACTTAGAACACCCTTGATATGCATCGGGTCGGGGGTAATTGGGTGATGACCGGCAAACGTCTCGCGGAAGGCATAGATCGGACTGGTACCGATGTCACCAAATACAACGCCAATCGCGCCCGCACATAACGCCAGCAACGAGCCTTTGGGGGCATGGCTATCGTTATGATTTTGGTCGCGGTCACCAAAATCGTCTGCTTGCGGTCCAACCATCTTGTTTCCCCGGCTTCAACCCCAACTGCCACATTAAAAGTGGTGGGGCGGGCGCATTAGCATGCCACCTTACCCTTCACAACAAAGCAATATTGAATTAATTATTTTAGAAAAAATAATATTTTCATCTATTTAGAAGGCATATCTAATTGCAACTGTGCCGTTTGCGCTTGCAGCGCCTTGGCGGCCTGCAATTGCGACTCAAGGACGCCTTTCCATTTCGCATTTGGTGTCGCGAGTGAAAGAGTTTTTTCCCACAAAAGGATCGCACCATCAAGGTCACCGCTAAGCATGCGGACAAGCCCCACAAAATAATATGGTGCGGGGTAATTAGGCCGAATGGCGCGGGCTTTGTCGAAGGCTAATTCCGCCGGCGCTGACAACTGCCCATCACTCGCCAGCATCAATTGCAGCCCAAGAGCAGACCAAAGATCCGCATTTTTTGGGTCACTACGCAGGCCGGACTGAATATATGAAGCCGCTACAGCATACTCCCCTTGCTTGGCAAAGGAATCAGCAGTGATTAGCCAGCGCTTCGCCCCACCGAAGCTTTGGTCCATGTCGGCGCGTATATCGACAAGCTGAGTAGCCGCAACTTCACTCCCCGTTACCGGCTTGCCCGGTGAAGATGGCGCTGATGGACGGCCCTGCAGGGCGTAGCCAGTCATGCCCAATAAGACCGCAGCTGCACCAATTTGCCACAGCCCCTTTGACCCACGAACAAACCAGGCAAGCACCAAGAGGCTGAAAACCGACAATAGGCCAAGTGCCACCCAACCGTTCATGTAAGCCTCCAAAACAGCCCACGCGCTACCCAAAGCGATGCAAGCAGCAAGATAAGTGGTGTAAGCCAGAGAAGAAGCCCTGCGCCCTTGAAATCGGGTTCGAAGCTAACCCATTCGCCATAACGTTGTATCATCCAGTTCCGCACTGCCTCGGGCTTTTGTCCAGCGGCAATTTGCTGACGCACTTCGGCACGCATGGTTCCTGCCATGCTCGCGTCGCTATCGGCAATGGATTGGCCTTGGCATTGAATACAGCGCAAGCTGTGCATCAGGCGGGTTGCCTCAGCCTCTTTCGCTGGATCGGAAAGCTGACGGTTTGCCAAGGCAGGCGTTGGCCCGCTCCCTTGGGCAAAAACGGGCGCAGCTAACATCAGTAAAATAGGAACGAATACTCTCATTTCGTCACCTTCAGTTTTTCGATAAGCATCGGCACATGCTCCACCCGGATATCGCCGATATGCTGAAACATTATTGTGCCATCCGCGCCGATCACATAAGTTTCAGGCACTCCAGACGACCCGAGTTTAAGCTGAACCGCCATTTCGCTGTCCGATCCAATGCGGCGATACGGATTACCAAATTCGTTCAGAAAAGCAGCAACATCTTCTGGACGATCACGAATAGCTATCCCATCAATCTCGACGCCAGCTGCTTTCAATTCCTCAAGCTGCGGCGCTTCGGCTTTGCAAGGGATGCACCAGCTAGCAAAAATGTTAAGCAGTCGGGGTTTCCCATCACCCATATCTTTGTTTGATAATGGCAAAACAACCTGTGTTGCCGGAGGCAATGAAAATTCGGGAAGCTTTTGTCCGACCATAGCCGAACGGACTTGCTCGTCTTTCGGCACGGCCAGACCATAAATGGCAAGCCCGCCAATGCATGCGGTGGCCACGAGCGGTGCCCATAAAAGCCAAGGGCGGTTCATTCTGTTTGCCATGTCTTTAAGGCTGGCTTCTTGGTGCGACGGCCCATACGGCCCAAAAGCGCAATCGCCCCGCCAAGAGCAATCAATATTGCGCCGTACCAAATGAATGTAACGAAGGGTTTCCACCATAAGCGCACTTGCCAACGGCCATCCCCCTCTTGGTCGGGCTGCGCAATGACGACATATAATTGACCATTCCACCGCGTCAGCAACGCCGCTTCGCTCGTCTGCATTGGAGGCTTAAAGAATTGCCGTGATTGGGGATGAAGCGCGAACTCATTGCCATTTTTGGCAGCTATCATTTCGCCTTCAACAGCAACCCAATTATCCCC
>CALGEE010000068.1 GCA_937881525.1 uncultured Sphingomonadales bacterium
CAAAATCGCTATCGGGTGCGGCCGCAAATGGGCGTTGATGGCTTCCATCAAGCGGAAGGCTGAAAGGCCCTTCTCCACATCAACATGCGCGCGCATGCCCAGCGCATGGACGCCTGCGTCGGTGCGGCCAGCGCTGTACACGAGGGTCTTTTCGTCCGTTGTCTTAAATATGGCCTCTTCGATGGTGCCTTGGACGGATGGGCCATGGTCCTGCCATTGCCAGCCCATATATGGGCCGCCGTCAAATTCGATTGTGAGCGCAAAACGGGTCATGACAGGCGTGTGCCAGCCGCAATCGCCTTGCCGCGCAGCAGGTCGGCGGTTGGCATTGCAGGTTTACCTGCGCGTTGGATCAGGGTGGGGCGAATAGCGTTGGCTTTGCAAGCGATTGTCAGCGCGTCATCGATAACTGCGCCCGCTGTGCCATTGGCTTCAACGATTTCGGCTGAAAGCACGCGGTAACGTTCGCCTTCAAACGCGAACCAAGCGCCCGGCGCGGGATTAAAGGCGCGGATTTGCCGTTCGACCGCCTCAGCGGGTAGATTGAAATCAAGCTTTGTTTCAGCCTTGTCGATCTTGGCGGCATAAGTGATGCCTGCTTCAGGCTGACACACGCATGGAAAAGCATCGAGATCCGCCAATACCCGAACCATTAACTCCGCGCCAAGCTCCGCCAGTTCCATAGTGAGCATGCCAGTTGTCTTCTGCGCGATTTCAACTTTGGTTGTCGCGCGGACGGGGCCGGTATCAAGTCCAGCCTCCATCTGCATAACCATAACACCACTGGTGGCATCCCCAGCCAATATGGCACGCTGCAACGGCGCGGCACCGCGCCAGCGCGGCAGCAGCGAGCCATGGACATTGAGGCAGCCATGTTTTGGGGCTTCGAGGACTGCCGGGGGCAGTATGAGGCCATAAGCAGCGACAATTGCTACATCGAGGTCTAGCCCTGCAAATTCCGCCTGTGCGTCCTCCTGACGCAGCGACAGCGGAGATCGTACAACGAGGCCAAGTTCCTCTGCACGTTGCTGAACGGCCGACGGCGTAAGCTTCTTGCCGCGATTGGCGGGACGGGGCGGCTGCGTGTATACCGCGACCACATCATGCCCGGCCGCCACCAATGCATCGAGCGTCGGTACGGCAAATTCCGGAGTTCCCATGAAGGCAAGACGCATCGTTACTTTTCCTTTGTTCAAAAGCCCCCTAAGACCCGGCGCATGGCATCGCAAGAAATAGACGCACTCGCACAGGCATTGTCGAAACTGCCGGGGCTCGGCCCGCGTTCCGCGCGGCGTGTTGTATTGCACCTGATGAAGAAGCGCGAGAGCGTGTTGCAGCCACTTTTGCGGGCGTTGGAGCATGTTGAACAAAGGCTGGTGGTATGCAGCACCTGCGGCAATATCGACACCGGCAATCCCTGCGGCATTTGTGTCGACCCAAGGCGCGACATCCGTTCAATCTGTGTTGTGGAGGATGTATCCGACCTGTGGGCGCTTGACCGATCGCGTCTTTTCCCCGGGAAATATCATGTCCTTGGTGGCCGTCTGTCCGCGCTTGATGGCGTTCGGCCAGAGGATCTGAACATCGACGGTTTGGTCAGCCGGATCGCCGTGGGCGGCATTGACGAGGTTGTGCTCGCCATGAATGCTACGCTTGAGGGGCAGACCACGGCGCATTATCTGGCCGAGCGGCTTGAACAATTCCCTATTCGCTTAACGCAATTGGCGCATGGTGTGCCTGTGGGTGGGGAGCTTGACTATCTCGATGATGGCACCTTGGCGCAGGCATTACGCGCCAGGCGTCCTGTCGGTTGATTTATCCAAAGACCGTCCCTATTTGCGATCCATGGCTATCTTACCTATTCTTGAAGTGCCCGATGCGCGCCTGAAAACCATCTCAAAACCTGTTGAGAGCTTTGGCGACGACCTGAAGACCTTGGTCAATGACATGATCGAAACAATGTATGCCGCGCCCGGCATTGGCCTGGCGGCCATTCAAGTGGGCGTGCCAAAGCGTCTGTTGGTCATCGACTTGCAAGAAGATGAAACGGAGGGTGAAGAACCCGTCCGCAACCCGCGCGTCTTTGTGAACCCCGAAATCTTGGATCCATCAGACACATATAGCCTTTACAATGAAGGCTGTTTGTCAGTGCCGGACCAATATGCTGATGTTGAGCGGCCTGCGCAAATCCGCGCCCGCTGGCAGGATATCGAAGGCAATGTGCATGAAGAAATCATGACTGGGCTCATGGCGACATGTTTGCAGCATGAGATGGATCATTTGGAAGGCATATTGTTCATCGACCATCTGTCGCGCCTAAAGCGCCAGATGGTGTTGAAGAAAATTGAAAAGGCCCGCAAAGTGGGTGGCGGCCATGTGCATAACGAGCATTGCAACCACTGATAGCATCGGTCGAATTCCTCCCGCTGGAGGAGTTTCCTAAACCTTTTGCTTATTTCTCAAATTGGGTAGGTGCCGGGCTGATGGTAACAAATTTACCAGCCTCAATTTCCTGCACCTCAAGCATACGGTCGGTAAGGCCGTTGGCGTTAAAGCGGAACGCCCCGTCAACGCCAATAAAGCCTTGCGGGGCAGTCAGCTGCCCGACCGGAAACCGCGTTCCTGGGCGCCAGTCGCGGGCGACGCGGGCGACCAGCAGCACGGAGTCATAGCCAAGGCTGGAAAGACGCAAAGGCGCCTTGCCAAAGCGGGCGAGATATTTGGCCGCATATTGTGTGAACAAAGTGTCCGATACGCTCGCGAACCACGCGCCATACATGGACGCATTGCTCGCAAGGGTGCCGTCGATATTCCACAAATCGGTACCGAGAATTTTTGCCGTGCGTAGGCCGTTGCGACGCAGCGCCGGGACGGTTGCAATCGCTGCGCGGCCGCTGTCGGCAATCAGGATTGCGTCAATACCACCCAATTGGACCAGACGGCGGGCGGCGGCATCCGCCGAAGCCGCAGTGCCGTTTGATTCCTGAATGGCTACCAAAGTGCCGCCCGCAGCCCGCACCGCCACAGTCATATTTGACTGCGCGCGTTGCCCGTAGACATTAGAAGATACTATGCCAGCAAAGCGATTATACCCTTGCGATTGGGCGTAACGCACGACGCGTTCAATCGATTGGTTCGGCAAATGGCCAAGCAAAAACACATTTTGTTCGGCAACGCCAATGTCGTTGGAGAAGCTGATGATGGGCACGCCCGCTGGCTTTGCCTGCGCCGCAACTTCAACGACATCATCACCGCGTAGTGGCCCCAAGATAAGCTTGTTGCCATCGGCGATAGCCCGCTTCGTCGCCGCCGCGACGCCAGTGCCAGTGCCAGTGCCAGTGTCATAAGTGATCATGCGGATGTTGGTTACTTTGGTATCGGTGAGGGCCAGAGCGGTTGCATTGGCAATCGCCTGCCCGACATCTGCGTCTGGGCCAGTTACCGGCAACAGCAAGGCAACGCGGTGCATGCCATCCATGGGATCGGCGGTCACAACAGGCGGCGGCCCTTTGCCGCGCGGTATCGAGCTACACGCAGCGAGCAGGACGACGGATGCCAAGATCAGTAGCTTTTTGAATTGGCCTGCTAAAGCTTGCGGCCGTGCGCTCGTTGCGGCAATGGTTGCGCTCATTTTGTGTTCCTTGGGAAGAAGCTTCTAATTCCGATGTCTTTCGAATCAGGCTTATATGTCGTTGCGACGCCTATCGGCAACCTTGCAGATATGTCACAACGGGCAATCGACCTTTTGAAAGCTGCAGAAATCGTGGCGGTTGAGGACAGCCGGGTAACCGGCAAATTGCTGCATCATTTGGGCATAAAAAAGAAGATGCGCCGGTATAACGACCATAGCGGGGAAGTCGAACGGGAATCCTTGGTCGCTGCCGCACGCGGGGCTGTGGTTGCGTTGGTGTCGGATGCCGGAACGCCGCTCATCTCCGACCCTGGATATAAGCTTGTACGGTCCGCACGTGAAGCTGGCGTGCCTGTGTTCACCATTCCCGGCGCAAGTGCTGTGACAGCGGCTTTGTCGATCTGTGGGCTTCCCACGGACCGATTTTTGTTTGCCGGGTTTCTGCCGAACAAAGCGAAGGCGCGGATTGAGACCTTGATGGAGTTGGGGCAGGTCAAGGCGACGTTGGTCTTTTATGAGGCTGGCCCCAGACTTGCCGCAAGCTTGGCTGCGGTCGCCGAAACCTATGGCGACCGCGAAGTGGCCGTGGCGCGTGAGTTGACCAAGAAGTTTGAAGAGGTCGTTACAGGAACGGCGGCTGAACTGGCCGCACGCTATGCAGAACATGAACCGAAGGGCGAGATCGTCCTGATTGTCGGCCCGCCTGCTGATAATGTGGTGGCGGAGACAGCTGATCTGGATGCCGCCCTGAAAGAAGCTTTGGCAACTATGTCGGCGGCCAAGGCGGCTGGCGCGATTGCCAAACGCTTTGGTCTTGAACGGAATGCGGTCTATGCGCGCGCTACGGAATTGAAGGCCACATGAAACGTCTTGCCGCCGAAAAACGGGGGCGACGCGGCGAAGCGATTGCGGCGTGGTTCTTGCGTTTGAAAGGTTGGCGGATCGTTGGCGCACGCGTGAAGACCCCGCGGGGCGAAGTTGACCTGATCGCGCGGCGCGCCAAAAGCATAGCCTTTGTTGAGGTGAAGGCACGCACGAAAGCAGTTGACCTCGCCACCGCGATTGATGCCACACGGTTTCGCCGCGTGGCGGCTGCGGCAGAAATTCTGCTCCCGAAATATGGTAAAGAGTGCGAAAATATTCAGATAGACGTGATTATGGTTGCGCCATGGCGCTGGCCCAACCATTTGCCAAATGTCTGGCACGGATAGGAACTCGCGAAATGGCACTTAAAATGGCGGTCCAGATGGACCCGATGGACGGCATCAACATCAATGGCGACTCAAGCTTTGCGCTAATGCTTTCGGCGCAAACGCGGGGCTATGATATCTGGCATTATGATGTGGGCTCATTGACCTTGGATGCGCATGACCGGCTGACGGCTTGGGCACACCCAGTGCACGACCTGCAACGGGTGGAGGGCGCGCATTACCGTTTTGGCACGCCAAAGAAGATCGACTTGGGCACGGATATTGATGTCGTGTTGATGCGGCAGGACCCGCCCTTCCATGTCGGCTATATTACCGCAACGCATTTGCTTGAGCGGATTGAGCATGAAACTCTGGTGGTCAACAATCCGGCGAGCGTCCGCAACGCGCCGGAAAAGGTGATGGTGCTGGATTATCGCCAGTTTATGCCACCAACGATCATCACGCGTTCCGCCGACGAAGTGCGTGATTTCCAAAAAATACATGGCGCAGTGGTGGTGAAACCGCTGCACGGCAACGGCGGCAAAGCCATTTTCCGCATTGATGCCGACGGCAGCAACCTTGGCGCTCTGTTCGAAGTGTTCAACAATACGTGGCCCGAACCGCATATGGTGCAGCCATTCCTGCCCGATGTGGCGAAGGGCGACAAACGCATCGTCATGATCGACGGTGCAGTGACCGGCGCGATCAACCGCCGGCCGGGCGAGGGCGAGTTCCGGTCGAACCTAGCCGTAGGGGGCAGTGCAGAGGCGACGGACTTGACGCCCCGTGAGCTGGAAATTTGCGCGGCAATGGGCCCGCGCTTGAAGGAGCTTGGCCTGATATTCGTGGGCATTGACGTTATCGGCGGGCAGTGGCTTACCGAAATCAACGTCACATCGCCGACAGGCATTGTTGCGATTGACCGGTTTAACGGCACCGACACGCCATCCTTGATTTTGGACGCCATCGAAGCCCGAATTAAAGCATAAAATTCATGGAAGACTGGATCATCCATCTGGTCGAATGGGGCCATTATTGGGGCGTGGGCTTGCTCATGCTTCTGGAAACAGTGTTCCCGCCCATACCTTCCGAAGTCATCATGACCGTGGCAGGGGTATCTGCCGCGCGGGGCAATATGAATCTTGGCGGTACCATCGCGGCGGGCACGGCGGGTGCGATGCTGGGCAACTGGATGTGGTATTGGCTGGCCATCAAATTTGGTGATGTCCGCATGCGGCGCTTTATTGATCACTATAGCCGCTGGTTGACGCTGGACTGGGCGGAAATCGAACGCGGGCAGGCGCTGTTTCGTAAGCATGGATCGATTATCGTTCTGGTGGCGCGCATGTTGCCGACATTGCGCTGGTTGATTTCCATCCCCGCCGGCCTGTTTGGTATGTCGCTTGCCCGGTTCCTTATTTTTTCGACGATCGGAACTGCCGGTTGGACCGCGGCGCTTGCTGGCGGAGGATATTTTCTGGGATCGCAGTTCAAAGATATCGAAAAATGGCTTGGGCTATTATCGACCGTCGTGATCGTCGGCATCGTCCTGACATATGTTTGGCGGCTCGTCCGGTGGAAGGCTACGCCCGCGGATGCGCGTTCTGATACACATCCAGAAGCATAGCGGTGTCGACAGCGGTATAGACCTGAGTCGACGACAGGCTGGCATGGCCCAATAACTCCTGAAGACTGCGCAAGTCCGCGCCGCCCGCCAGCAAATGTGTAGCAAAGCTGTGGCGCAGGGCATGCGGCGTGGTGCGGTCCGATAAGCCCAATCGCGTCCGCGCCCCCTGAACCGCGCGGCGCACGAGTGCAGGCGATAATGGACCACCGCGTGCGCCACGAAACACTGGCTGGTCCGCGCTTGCGGCATAAGGGCACAAAGCGAGATATTCCTCAATGGCGGTGCGGACTTGCTCCAGCAACGGCACGATGCGTGTCTTGTTGCGCTTACCCGTGACGCGCAATGTGCTGCCCAGCGGCAATATGTCGCCCATCAGGCCCGTTGCCTCGCTCACGCGCAAGCCGCTGCCATAGAGCAGCAAAAGCAACGCCCAATCGCGCGCACCAATCCAGCCATCCTGTGCATTTTCGGCAACGTCATCGGCCAAAGCCAGAACGTCGTCGGGATTGACGGGACGCGGCAGGCTTCGCTGTACGCGCGGGCCCTTCATCACGGGCAAAGTAACATCATCCCCCAAGGCAAAGCGCAGGAAATGTCGCGTGGCGGAAAGTTCGCGCGCGGTGGAACGGTTCGTGAGGCCATCGCCCCGCCTATCGGCCAGAAATGCCCTCAGGTCGGCTGCGGAAATTTTGCGCAGCGCCTTGCGTTCTATGTCCGTGCCCCAATGCAATTGAAGAAACCCCTTCAGCCGATCGGCCGTTGCGTGATAGGCCCGCACGCTATGCGGCGACAGCCGGCGGTTGTCGGTCAGATATGCAAGATATTCGGCAAGTAAGGACGGCATAAAGCTTATGCTATCAGGCGGCGGCTTCCGCCTCAACATTTACTATCTGCGGCAGGATGGCATTAAGCAACGGCATGCCCTGCGGCGTCACCGTCACGCGGTCGCCATCGCGGCGGATAAGGCCAAGCTGCGCGATCTTGTCAACCGCGTGGGTGTCGAGCAAACCATCGGAGGCAATTCCCGTCCGTTCGGACAATCGGCTAAGGCTAATCCCCTCGGCCAATCGCAAACCCATCAACAGGCTTTCGGTCGCCCGTGTAGTCGCATCCAGACGATCTTCGCTGCTGATGCCATGGGCATTACGTTCAACGGCCGACAAGAAATTCTCCGGCTTCTTATGGCGCTGTGTGGCAGCTTCAAGACGTCGTCCATGTGCGCCGGGACCAATGCCGATATAATCATCATAGCGCCAATAGCTTAGATTATGGCGGCTTTCACTGCCCGGCTTGGCATGGTTGCTGATCTCATAGGCCGGGATGCCTGCGGCGGATGTCATCTGTCCGGTTAATTCATACAGCGTTGCTGCATCATCATCATCGGCGGGGATGAAATGCCCCGTACGCACAAGCGTTTCAAACCGTGTGCCTGGTTCGATTGTCAATTGATACAGCGACACATGGTCGGTGCCGAAGGATAAGGCACGCTTAAGCTCCGCCTCCCACTGGCTGGCGGTTTGCGCGGGCCGTGCGTAAATCAGGTCGATGTTGACGCGCCCGAAATGATGTTGTGCGACAGCCAACGCGTCAAGGCTCTCGGCCACCGAATGTGCGCGGCCCAGAAACGCCAACGCGGCATCATGCAGTGACTGAAGCCCAAGCGACACACGATTGACCCCTGCTGCAGCGAGGTCCGCAAAGCGCGCGGCCTCGACCGACGATGGGTTAGCCTCCAAGGTAATTTCGATATTGTCGGCAAAGCCCCAATGCTGCGCCGCTGCATCAATAAGCGCAGCAACGGTCGATGACGGCATCAGCGACGGTGTTCCGCCGCCAAAGAAGATGGATGTGAGCTTACGCCCAGGTGTCAGCGCCGCTTCATAGGCCATGTCTGCCAGCAACGTGGCGCGCCATGCGTCATCGTCCACCGTCTCGCGCACATGACTATTAAAGTCACAATAGGGACATTTGGAAACGCAAAACGGCCAGTGAATGTAGAGGGCGAGGGGGCTAGACATCACATTTCCTACCCTATTTCGCAGGAAGGACGATCAAGAAAATACTGTCGCAACCAACTGGCGGAACGCGTCTGCCCGGTGGCTCATTGCGTGTTTTTCTGCGGGGTCGAGTTCGGCAAAGGTCACGCTTCGGCCTTCGGGCACAAAAACAGGGTCATAGCCAAACCCAAGCAACCCACGCGGTGGCCAGGTCAGGCCGCCCTGCACGCGACCTTCGAATATCTCTGTATGCCCATCGGGCCATGCAAGCGCCAAAGTGCAGACGAAATAGGCGCTTCGGTCGGTGTCCGTGCCAAGCTCGGCCAGCTTGCCCTCCACTTTGCCCATCGCCATGTACCAGTCGCGCCCCGGTCCGCCTTCGAACTTCTGTGTTTCCGCCCAATCAGCAGTGTAGACCCCCGGCGCGCCGCCCAAGGCAGCGACGCACAGGCCGCTGTCATCGGCCAGCGCGGGCAGGCCAGAACCTTGCGCCGACGCATGTGCCTTCAGCAAAGCATTTTCTGCAAAGCTCGTGCCGGTTTCTTCAGGCTCAGGCAAGCCCAACTCGCCAGCGGAAATGGGTTCGATGCCAAATGGCGCAAGCAGTACTCGTATTTCCCGAACCTTGCCTGCGTTATGGCTGGCGATGACCAGTTTTCCGGGCTGGAGTTTGCGGTGGGTCATATGAAACATTGCCTCAAGTCATATTGTCATCTCCGCTTTCGCGGGAATGACATAGAATTTTAGGGTATGAACGGTTCCCTACTTAACGGCTTCGGCCTGCGCGACGAAGATGCGGTCTGTCCCCATGCGCGCAAGACGTAGCAAACGCAGAAGGCCCTCTTCGTCATAGGTCGCGCCTTCGGCAGTCGCTTGCACTTCAGCAATCTGGCCGCCTTCGATCAGAACGAAATTCGCATCGGCATCGGCATCGGAATCTTCGATATAGTCAAGGTCAAGCACAGGCGTGCCTTTGAAGATACCGCAGCTTACCGCCGCAACGCGGCCGGTGATGGGGTCTTCCTTGATTGCGCCTGACGCCAGCAAACCATTAACCGCAAGCCGCAACGCAACCCATGCGCCGGAAATCGCTGCAGTGCGTGTGCCGCCATCGGCTTGCAATACGTCGCAGTCGACGGTGATTTGATTTTCGCCCAGCTTCTTCATATCGACGACAGAGCGCAAAGAACGGCCAATAAGACGTTGAATTTCCTGAGTCCGTCCGGACTGCTTGCCCTTCGCCGCTTCACGCTGGCTACGCGTGTGGGTGGCGCGGGGGAGCATCGAATATTCTGCCGTGACCCAGCCTTCACCCTTGCCACGCAACCATGGCGGAATACGATCTTCGACGCTGGCGGTCACCAGCACGCGGGTGTCACCAAAACCGATAAGGCAGCTTCCTTCGGCATGTTTGGTGAAATGGGTTTCGATCGAAATGGCGCGCATTTCGTCTGGCGCGCGGCCTGATGGACGCATGATGTTCTCCTGATAACGGGTTGAAGGCTGCCATAGCCTGCCCCGCTTGCTTTGCAAGCATGCGGTGCGCTACTGTAAGTTCGTGAGCCAAGCACCCATTCATGAATTGAATGATCGTACGCGCATCATCTTCCGGATGGTGGTCGAGAGCTATTTGGACAATGGCGCGCCGGTGGGCTCGCGCACCATTTCGAAATTTGCAGGGTTGAGCTTATCGCCTGCCTCCATCCGGAACGTCATGCAGGATTTGGAAGAGGCAGGCTATCTCGCCTCGCCGCACACCAGCGCCGGACGCGTGCCAACCGAAAGCGGGCTTCGCCTGTTTGTGGATGGCATGATGCAATCGGCCGATCCCTCCGCCGAAGAGCAGCGTGCGATTGAATCGCAGATTAGCGGCGAGGGGCCCATTGAAGAGGCACTGGCGGCCGCGACGTTGGTTTTGTCAGGATTGTCCGCCTGCGCCGGTATCGTGCTTGTACCAAAGCGTGACACGGTCCTGAAGGCATTCAGCTTTGCACGTCTGTCCCCGTCACAAGTGCTCGCGATCATGGTCGGGTCCGATAACAGCGTCGAAAACCGGCTTGTGTCAATTGATCCGGCAATCAGCGAATCCATGTTGGTGGATGCGGCCAATTATATCTCTGCGCGCTTGTCGGGGCTGACGTTATCCGAAGCCTTGGAACGTCTCGACAGCGAAATTCGCGCCGAGAAAGCGGAGCTTGACGTGGCCAGCCAGAAACTGGTGCGGGATGGTTTGGCAATCTGGTCGCTCGACGCAAATGACCGGCCCGTGCTGATCGTGCGTGGGCAGTCGAACTTGATCGACGATGCGGCTGCTGCGGACCTCGATCGAGTGCGGCAATTGCTCGACGAATTGGAGAGTAAAGAGGAAATCGCAAGGCTCGTCGATAGCGCGCGGGATGCGCAGTCAACGCGGATATTCATTGGTTCGGAAAACAATCTTTTCTCATTATCGGGATCATCGGTGATCGCCGCACCCTATCGTGAGGCTGGCGGCAAGGTGGTTGGCGTCGTTGGCGTCATTGGCCCGACACGCCTGAATTATGCGCGTATTGTGCCGATGGTAGACTTCACCGCGCAAGCACTCAGCCGCTTAATTAAGTAATGCGCGGGTTGATGAAATAGAATTGCTTTCTATATGCGCAAAGCAACTAACGACCGAAGCGTCGCAACGTAAATGGGTTAATCAGGTTTATGACAGACAAGAAATCAGCGACTGCGGATATTGCGGTAGAAAAAGAACTTGAAGGCGTACCAGAGCATATGAAGGACGAAACGCCAGAAGCGACCGATACTGCCGATGCAAAAATCGCGGCACTGGAAGAAGCGATTGCCGCTGCGCAGCAGGATGTGTTGTACGCGCAAGCCGAAACGCAGAATGTCCGCCGCCGTATGGAAAAAGAGGCGCAGGATGCGCGCGCATATGCCGCAACCGGCTTTGCCCGCGACGTGCTTTCGGTTTCCGATAATTTATCGCGTGCGCTGGAGGCTATTCCTGCCGAAATGCGCGACAGCGAGGCTATGAAACCGCTCGTGATCGGGCTTGAGGCCACTGGCCGCGAACTGGACAGCGTTTTTACCAAAAACGGCATTACGCGCATCGCCGCCATGGGCATGCCGCTTGACCCGAACCAGCATCAGGCAATGGTTGAAATCCCAAGTGCCGACGCCGCACCCGGCACAATAATCGCCGAAATGCAGGCGGGTTACATGATCAAGGACCGTTTGCTGCGGCCTGCTTTGGTTGCGGTTGCGAAGGCAGTCGAATAAGCTGGCTATCGCTGGCATGACAAAGTTGTGGGGTAGTCTCAGCGCTGCCTCTCCGCTATCCACCCCAATGCATGACCACAGCAGCAGTCTCTACGGAAGGCCAATCCCCTTGGCGCGATGAACTTCGCGCGACGCTGTTGCTCGCATGGCCGATGATCCTGTCGAACCTGACGATGATGCTGATCGGGGTGACGGACGTCATCCTGTTGGGTTGGCTTGGGCTACGCGAATTGGCGGCGGGTGCGCTGGGGCATAATCTGGCGATTTTCTGTGCGATTTTCTGCATGGGCCTTGTGACCGCGACTGCGCCAATGATGGCTTCGGAAAAGGGCCGGATGGCGCATTCGGTGCGCGACATAAGGCGGACATTTCGGCAGGGACTTTGGGTCTGCTGTTCGGTCATGGTGCCCATTTGGGCATTTTTGTGGAATACCGAAGCGATATTGGTTGCAACGGGTCAACAACCAGATTTAGCCGCGAATGCCGCTATTTTTGTGCGGGCCTATATGTGGTCTATCCTCCCGTTTCTGGGCTTTTTGGTACTGCGTAATTTCGTTGCCGCGCTGGAACAGCCGGTTTGGGCTACCGTCGTTGCGTGTGGCGCTGTGGTTTTGAACGCGGTGGTCAATTACGGCCTGATCCTTGGTCATTATGGTTTGCCGCAGCTTGGCCTGATGGGGGCAGGCATTGGCAGCACGATCACCAATGTTGTTCAATTCGCCGTCATGGCGCTTGTCGTCAGCTTTCATCCGAAATTCCGGCGCTATCATCTGTTTGGCCGCTTTTGGCGTTCGGACTGGCCGCGCTTTCGACAGATTTGGCGGCTGGGCATGCCTATTGGCGTGACCATGGGTTTCGAAGGCGGCGTGTTTGCGGTTGCGATTTTGCTGATGGGGTTGATTAACGAAGCATCGGTTGCTGCCCATGCCGTTGCTATCCAGATTGCCTCGCTTACCTTCATGGTGCCGATGGGACTTGGGCAGGCGGCAACGGTGCGGGTGGGGCTCGCCTTTGGTCGCAACGACGCGGACGGCATAACAAAAGCGGGTTGGACTGCGTTCGTCTTGGGCACTGGCTTTATGGCCGCCATGGCTCTGGGGATTTACAGCTTTTCAGAGGCTTTAATCGGCATTTTCGTGACGCCGGTTGACGCCGAAACGACGCAGGTGTTCAACCTTGCCGTCAGCTTCCTCATGGTCGCGGCTATTTTCCAGATCGTCGACGGTGCGCAGGTTGTAGGCGCTGGCATGCTGCGCGGTTTACACGACACCAAGGTGCCGATGTATTTTGCCGCCTTTGGTTACTGGGTGGTTGGCATTGGCGTTGGCGGCTGGCTTGCATTTCGCGGCGGTTGGGACGGTGTCGGTGTGTGGACTGGTCTTGCAACCGGGCTTGCAGTTGTGTCCGTCCTGATGCTGGTTCGTTGGTCGATGCGTGCGCTGCTGGGTCTGTTGCCGTCACAAAATTAGAACGCCGTCATCCTGAAACAGGTTCAGGATGGCTCAGATATATCAGCCATCGATTGCTTTTTTCTCGTCTGGGTCGCTGCCATCTATTTCCTGCACGCGTGCTTTCACCAAAATGCGTTCATTGTTCGAAAATAGAAACTCGGTTTCAATTTTACCCAATTTGCGCGGAATGGTATTCACGCCCCACATCATGACATGCTTGCCGCCTTTTTTGAAGGCAACTTTTTCTCCGCCGGGGATTAAGACGCGGTCCATGGGTGCCATGGATACGGCCCCTGTTTTTGCGTCCACCGTGACATCATGCATTTCAACGCGAATGGCCGAAGGGGAGCTAACGCGCAGCAAGCGCACATCTTCGGGACCGCCATAGACGTTGAAATGCAGCGCAGCTGGATTGCTGTCGACTGGCGACAGGGTGAGTACTGCCTCCTTCACTTTCAACTGTGGTGTTGGAGTGCAGGAAGCAAGCAGCAAAGCCGCCCCAGCCGTAACTAAGGTGAATATCCGTCGGTTCATAACATACCCATCTTGTTGGTAGGATCGTCCAGCGCTGGAACTATCCAATACAGAGTTTTCACTTACTTTTTGCCTATCTAGGCGCCCCAAAGTCTTGTGCCAAGAGAATTGGCACCTATATCGCCGCTACAACGTCACGTTAAGGGAAACGTCGGTGCCTGATAGGGCCGGCGCGCAACGGCGCAGTTTATAGTTCAATTTTAAAATTTCGAGGTAAGGTTTTTATGGCTAAAGTTATTGGTATCGACTTGGGCACGACAAACAGCTGCGTTGCGGTAATGGACGGCGGCAAGCCCAAGGTCATCGAAAATGCAGAAGGCGCGCGTACGACGCCATCCATTGTGGCCTTTGCCAAGGATGGCGAGCGTCTGATCGGACAGCCAGCCAAGCGTCAGGCTGTCACCAATCCAGAAAGCACGATTTACGCAGTGAAGCGCCTTATCGGCCGCCGCTTTGATGATCCCATGACCAAAAAGGACATGGGCCTCGTTCCCTATAGCATCGTCAAGGGTAAGACCGGCGATGCATGGGTTAAGGCCGGCGGCGAAGATTATTCGCCATCGCAAATTTCGGCATTCATTCTGCAGAAGATGAAGGAAACAGCGGAAGCCTATCTGGGCGAAACCGTCACGCAAGCGGTTATCACCGTTCCAGCCTATTTCAACGATGCCCAGCGTCAGGCCACTAAGGATGCTGGCCTGATTGCAGGGCTTGAAGTGCTGCGTATCATTAACGAGCCGACGGCTGCTGCGCTTGCGTACGGCATGGATAAGGACGAAAACAAAACCATCGCGGTCTATGACCTTGGCGGCGGTACGTTTGACATCTCGATCCTTGAAGTTGGCGATGGCGTGTTCGAAGTAAAATCGACCAACGGCGATACGTTCTTGGGCGGTGAAGATTTCGACAGCGTGCTCGTCGAGCATCTGGCGGCTGATTTCAACAAGGCCGAAGGCATTGACCTGACGAAGGACAAGCTTGCGCTGCAACGTTTGAAGGAAGCGGCTGAAAAGGCGAAGATTGAATTGTCTTCGACGCAGACAACCGAAGTCAACTTGCCGTTCATCACCGCCGATCAAAATGGTCCGAAGCATTTGGTGAAAACCAA
>CALGEE010000069.1 GCA_937881525.1 uncultured Sphingomonadales bacterium
TTGTGCAAGAAACGCATCAATTTCGGCAGGTTTCAGTGGGCCTGACCAATTATCGTACCAGAGCCGAAATAGCCCATAGGCAAGCAATGCCGTTCCCCAGATTATCCACGCTGTCATGGCTCTAACTACCCTTCTTTTTGGCGCGCTCGGCATCGCGCTGGGCTTTTGCTGCCTCTTTACAGGCGGGTGACGTCTTTTTGATATTCTTAATAAGGCAGGCATGGACGTTTTCGCGGCTAAAAGTCGCCAATTCTGCGGAGCAGTATTTACGAATATCGGGCATGCACGCTTGGCGGACATTGTCTTGCGCCGACAGCGGTGCAGCGGACAGCAGCAGCGCGGACGTCGTCAAAATGAAGACTGCTTTTGACATCCTTGTCTTTTCCTTCACCCAGTTATCTTTTGCGTCCCGCAACGAAGCGGCGGAATATTATTGGCATTAATTGTGCCAAAATATATTTGCAATCGCTTTTGTCGCTTGCGCCAGCGGCCGTTTGCCGCAAAACATGCCCGCATGACCAACGCATCGCACAAAATGACATCACGCGCAGAAGCGCCGCTAGCCGATGGCCGGCGGGAACGCAGCCGGTCTAGCCGCTCAAAGATTGTCGCGGCGATGGTCGATCTCGTCGGTAAGGGCGATGTAGCACCCAGCGCCGCGCGTGTTGCGGAGGTTGCGGGTGTCGGGCTCCGTTCGGTTTTCCGACATTTTGACGATATGGACGAACTTTACCGCGAAATGGGGGAGGTGATTGCGGCGCAGGTGATGCCAATCATCCTCGAACCGCCAAGCGGCGCTAGCTGGAAGGAAAAATTGTTCGACATTGCGGACCGGCGGGCAGTGGTTTTCGAAACCATCCTGCCTTACCGGATTTCGGCCAATCTCAAACGCTTCCAATCGTCCTATTTGATGCAGGATTATCGCCGGATGCTGCGGCTCGAATGCGACACGACCGAGGCGCATTTGCCGGTGTCGGTGAAGGCTGATTTGGCGGGAACCCGCAGTCTCAATGTCATATTGAGTTTCCAGACATGGCGATTGTTAAGGCATGATCAGGAACTGCCTTTTGAAGACGCCAAGGCTGTTGTGCGGCGTTTGCTGAGCGATGCCATGTCCGGCATGCCGGAGGATTGATGCAACGCGTTGGTCTCGCTCTCGGTCTGGTGCTGCTGTTGTCTGGCTGCGGCGATGCAGATGTGCCGCCCGAAACAATGTGCACTGGCTTGCCGGACAACAGTATGGTCTGGGTCCCGGGTGGCAGCTTTGTGATGGGGGACGATCCGCATTATGCAGAGGAAGGTCCGCCGCAGACTGTATCGGTCACGGGGTTTTGGATCGACGCACATGAAGTGACCAACGCCCAATTTGCGGCCTTTGTAAAAGCGACCGGTTACAAGACCATATCGGAACGCGATCCGCCAAAGCTGCCCGGTGCGCCGCCAGAAATGTTGGCCCCGGGTTCTGCCGTGTTCAATATCCCGTCCGACGACGACCCGCGTTGGTGGCGCTGGGTAGTGGGGGCGCAATGGCGAAATCCCTCCAGCCCGAAAGAGACCATCGTTGGTCGCGACAATGAACCCGTGGTCCAGATCGCCTATCAGGATGCAGAGGCCTATGCGCGGTGGGTGGCCAAGGAATTGCCGAGCGAGGCGCAATGGGAATATGCTGCGCGCGGCGGTGCGGTCGCCTTGCCGGAACCCGTTGATGCAAAGGGCCAGCCGCAAGCGAATTATTATCAAGGCGTCTTCCCGATCAAAAACCTCAACACCGACGGCTATATCGGTCGCGCGCCGGTGGGCTGTTTCAAACCGAACGGATACGGTCTGTATGATATGATCGGCAATGTTTGGGAATGGACACGCAGCAGCGGATC
>CALGEE010000070.1 GCA_937881525.1 uncultured Sphingomonadales bacterium
CCAAGGCGTTCAGAACCGTCTGGCTGTCGGCACCGGGTTGCGGCATTATCGCGCACGCGCTTGGCCGCTTACCATTCATCAGGATCGGCATCGTCGGCAGCCGGGTTTCGGTCCCGTCGTCTAGCATCACTGGCTCCAGCCCCCTCGACGCCGCCAGATGCGGATCGTCAAACATTTCCTCGGGCCGACCGATAGGCGCAAAGGGCAGGCCGGTACCGTCAAGCTTGGCAACGACCTCCGCGCGAGTGAAGCCTGAAATCAGTTCACGGATCTGTGGCATGATGCGGTCGCGCGCCAGCACGCGATCATTATTCTTGCGAATGGTATCGTCGGCCCACAGCTTATCTAACCCGAACAGCGTGCAGAATTTCTCCCATAGCGCATCGGTGACGACGCCAATGAAAACCGGATCGTCCTTAGTTTCGAACACATCATAAATCGCCCAGGCCGACACGCGCGCCGGCATTGGCGCGGCGGCTTTGCCGGTAACTGCGAACTGCGCCATATGCTGGCCGACAAGATAGACGGTGGTTTCGAAAAGGCTAGAGATCACCTTTTGCCCCTTGCCCGTCCGGTGCCGTTCCTCGAGCGCCGCCAAGATCCCGATGACCCCGAACATGCCGCCGGCGACATCGATAACACTTGCGCCGGCACGTAGTGGTTTGCCCGGCAGCCCAGTCATATAGGCAAGCCCTCCCATCATTTGCGCGACCTCATCGAGCGCTGTGCGTTCTTCATAGGGGCCGGGGAGGAAGCCCTTTTCCGAGCAGTAAATCAGGCGGGGGTTGGTCTCACTTAATGCTTCGTAACTTAGTCCAAGCCGGTCCAACGCGCCGGGACGGAAATTCTCAACCAATATGTCGGCGCGTTCGCACAGCTTGCGCGCAACCTCCATCCCGCCTTCGGACTTGAGGTCGAGACAGATCGACTGCTTGTGGCGGTTGTACATCGGGAAATAGCCCGCGCCCGATCCCAACAAACGTCGCGTCTGGTCGCCGCCGATAGGCTCAACACGGATCACCTCTGCGCCCAGGCTGGCGAGAACATGGCCCACCGTCGGCCCCATGACCATGTGTGTGAACTCGACGGCCTTTAGGCCGGCAAGAGGTGTCGGTCCGGTCATGCCTTACCCCTTCGCGCATAGTCGAGCGTCAGGCCAGCGCCTGGCGTGAAGCCGTAAAGCGGTTCGCCCGGCAAGGCGGCAGTAACTATCTCGCGCACGTTAAGCAGCTTTTCGAGGTCGATGCCGGTGTCACATCCCATGCTGTTCAGCATAAAGACCAAGTCCTCGGTCACGATATTGCCCGACGCGCCGGGGGCGAACGGACAGCCGCCGATGCCACCCAATGACGCATCGAGCGTGGTAATATCTTCCTCAAGCCCCGCAAGCGCATTGGCAAGGCCAAGGCCGCGCGTATTGTGCAGGTGGAGCGTGGTCATCTTGTCGGCACCGACTGCTGCCCTGACTTTGCGCACCAGCCGCCTGACCTGCGCGGGGTCGGCATAACCGGTGGTATCCGACAGACTGAACTCCATCGCGCCGGCTTCCGCTGCCTTTTCGGCGAGGCGAGCGACATTGTCTTCGTCCACCGCGCCTTCCATCGTGCAGCCAAAGGCGGTGGACAGACCCACCGAAAAGTGGATGTTAGCTGCCTTTGCGATCTCGGCAACAGCGCGGATTTCGCCGATCATTTCCGCATGTGACTTACGCACATTTTTGATCGAGTGCGTTTCAGACATCGAAAAGGGGATCGACATACCGTGCACGCCTGCCTCTGCCGCGCGCGCTGCGCCCTGCGCGTTGGGGACAAGCGCTACGACATTTAGGCCGTTAATGGTTTTCGCGAACGCGACAATTTCTGCGGTGTCTGCCATCTGCGGCAATAGCGAAGGTGGCACAAAGCTGCCGACCTCGATTTCGCGCACGCCGGCTTCGGCCTCGGCTTTAATCCACGCCTTTTTGGCCTCTAGCGGCATGATCCGACTGGTCGATTGCAGCCCGTCGCGCGGCCCGACCTCTGACACGAGAATTTTGGTCATGGGTGTTTCTCCAGATAAATCCATGGCCGCGCGGCTCGGTCGCCGTCCTGCCACGCGGCTATGGCGTCGCGGTGTTTAAGGGTTAGGTCGACGGCGTCCAGTCCTTCGAGCAACATCTTCTTGGCCTCGGCCTCAATATCAAAGACTTGCCCGTTCACCGTCTGCGCGGCAAGGTCAACGGTTGCCGCGCCGCCACCAAGCGTGTCGATGACAGTGCGTGGCAAAGCAATGGGCGCGATACCATTGCGGATGCAGTTATTGTAGAAAATTGGCGCAAAGCTCTCGGCAATGACGCAGCTGATACCATATTCAGCCAGCGCCCAGACCGCATGTTCGCGGCTCGATCCGCAACCAAAATTGGCGCCGCTGGCAAGAATTTGCGCCTCGAGATATTCCGGTTGGTTCAGGACAAAATTCGGATTGGGCGTGCGCGCAGCTGGGTCGATATAGCGCCATGGCGCGAACAAGCCGTCGGCAAGGCCTGTCTTGCCGGTGCTTTTCATTTCGCGTGACGGGATAATTGCGTCGGTATCGACATTATCACGCGGCAAGGGTGCAACGATGGAGGTGAGCGTGGTGAATGGCTTCATGGTACCGTTATCTTGCCCGCAATCGCGCTCGCGGCAACCACCTCCGGGCTGGCGATATGCGTGCGAATGCCCGGGCCTTGGCGACCCTCAAAATTGCGGTTGGTTGAGGAAATGACCCGGCTACCCGGCGGAAAACTCTCACCGCCTGCGAAGAAGCACAACGAACAACCGCTTTCGCGCCATTCAAACCCCGCATCGGTGAAAATCTTGTCCAATCCCTCCGCTTCTGCGGCGCGTTTGACCGACGACGAGCCGGGAATGACCAATGCCAGAACGCCTTCGGCGACCTTTTTACTCTTTACCAAAGTGGCCGCGCGGCGGAGGTCGGAGATGCGCGAGTTAGTGCAACTGCCGATAAAGGCAACGTCTATTGCCAAGTCCGCAAGCCTTTGCCCCTTTGTTAGCCCCATATAAGCCAAAGCTTTCACGTCGGCGTTATCGGGGACAGTGCCTAATAACGAGATACTATGGCTGGGCGAAGTTCCCCAACTCACCATTGGTTCAATGGCGGAAGCATCAATATTGATTTCGCAATCGAATAATGCGCCATCGTCGCTTCGCAAATCTCCCCAATCAGGAAGCGGGTCAGGCACGTATCGGCGGCCTTTGAGATAGTCGAGCGTAGCCGCATCGGGTGCGATTATCCCGGAAAATGCGGCAAGCTCGGTCGCCATATTGCACAATGTCATCCGCGCTTCCATGTTGAGCGCGGTTATCGCTTCGCCTGCAAATTCGACGACAAACCCTTTGCCGCCGCCTGCGCCATGATCGGCGAGCAAGTGCAGAATCATATCTTTCGCGGTCACGCGCGCAGTCAATGTCCCGCTGAAAGTCACCCGCATCGTTTTCGGCTTGGCGACGCGCAATGTGCCAGTTGCCATGGCATGTTCTGCCTCGGATGAACCGATGCCCCACGCTAGCGCACCGAAAGCACCTTGCGTGCAAGTGTGGCTGTCAGGCGCTACAAAAGTGCAGCCCGGCAAGACGATACCGAGCTCAGGCGAAATGACATGAGTGATACCCTGATCGGGGTCATTGACATCGAACAGCGTGATCCCTGCCGCATGGCATGCGGCGCGGGTTTCGGTGATGAAAGTATCACCGCCGGGCATCATCGTTTCGTCACCGCGTCCGGGTCGCGTATCTACGATATGATCCATCACCGCAAAGACGCGCGCCGGATCGACCACCGCGCGGTTTGCGTTTGCCATGCTATTCAACGCCGCAGCGCCTGTCCTTTCATGCAGGAAAATCCGGTCGATGGCGATCAATGCGGAGCCACCACCCAAATCGACGATGACATGGGTATTCCAGATTTTTTCAAAAAGGGTCTGTGCCTTAACCAGTCTGCCCCTCCAACGAGCGCCAATCGCGCGTTACCAGCTTTTCTTGAATCGCAGTGCGGGTCTCCAAAACGCCGTTCCGGATCCAGTGCCAGGTCCGGCAACGGTCAACGCCGCTGTCGGCCAGCTGGATCATCTCATACAGATAGAGCGATGGATCGCCAGTGCGCTGCCAATACAACATCACCGTGCGGTTAAATTCATCGAGCGGCACTTCGGCTGCCCAGCCATGAATCAGATCATTGTCCCACCAGACGCGCCCATCGCGATACTCAGCCGGAAACTCGCGGATTTCGGTGCGGCCGTCGTCCCACAAATAGTGGTTGGTCTGGTGATAAGGATAGGGTCCATCGTCGGGAAAGCGACAGATCAGGCGGCTCTTATGCTCGTCGGTCTTCTCATTCTGGTCGTTGAAATAGCTATACACACCGTCCCACACGCCTTCATGGCGGGCGAGCAGCGGCATGGCTTCACGGATATTGGTCATGGGAGAGAGCCTTTCTTGCTAAGAAATTCATTTGTTGCTGAGCGCCATGGCAAGTTGTTTTGCCGATACGGCCCGGATTAATGCTCGGTGTTCAATGACTAGCCGCTCGGGTTCGAGATCACTTGGATCGAAATCAACCGCATACGCAGCATTGGCTTCATACCAAGGTTCGAAGATATGGGCCGCGCGCACAATGCCCCAAGCCTCAGTCAGATGATGGCCGAAGCGGGACGGGCTTAGGTCCGGGTAAAGCCTGTCGATATCGCCCTTTGCGGGCGGATCAAAGCTGGTTTTTGCTATGCCGAAATGCGCCGCGACAGCATCAATGACGTCCTGCCAAGCCTGCCAGTCGGCTGGAGCAGCGCCCTTCCATTTGTCGGCCAAGCCGTGTCCGGGCATGTCGATCTCTATGGCATCGGAAACATCCGCCATGCCCAATTCTTTCCCGGGCGCATGGATATGCAATCGCTTTGGATCGCCAGAAGCACGCCAATGAATGAGGCCTTCGAAGAGCGGCGTTTTGACTGGCAGAAAACCCTGATGCCCATCTTCGGGAAGCGGCCCAGCTTCATCGCCAGCCCGTTGCGTCAGAAGAAAGTCAAAGCTGGCGGCGCGTTGCTCCAAAGGATTCGCTTGGGTGCTTTTATGCCAGCCTTTGGGAAGCAGCCCAGTCCGCTCCATATGCACGGTCAGCGGATCGCCCACATATCCGTTGAGCAGGGCAGGCGGCACCTCGGCATCGGCTGCGGGAATGTCATTCTGCGCCTCAATCGCTGCGCGGTATCCGAACCGATAGGCATCATTGCAATTCAGCATGTCATCGACGATCAGCGCGACCAGCTCCGGATTGTCATGCGCAAAGGGCATGCGCGTTTTCGGGTCTGGCCGGTACCAGGGGAAGTACCAGCTTTGCTCTAATATCCGGTTCCACATCCAGACCAGATGTTCGCCAAAGGGCTTGGCCGGGTTCGGAGGGATATAGGCATCCCCCAAAATCTCCCGCTCTTGTTCATTCAAGATGGGATAGCCAACTGCAGAAAGGGCCGTAAACTTCTCTGGAAACCGCCGCACTGCGCTCATCAACACAATTGCGCCTGTATGAAAGCCATAGGCAGGCACAGGGCCGATGCCCAGCGCATCGACGAAGGCCATCACGCTATCAGCGATATCTTCGATTGTCAGATTGGCGATGCCTAGAGGTTCCGAATGTCCGAAACCCGGCAAATCGGGTGCGATGCAAGTGAAACGCGCACCCCATTCCTGCATCAGCGGCTCATATTCTGATGACGAACGCGGGCTTTGATGCACCATTAGCAGCGGCGGGCCTTTGCCCGCACGGCGGTAATGGACTCGGCGCCCATTGATTGTAAGATAGTGGCGTGTAATCTTCATATTCACAAAGTTGTCCGGACAAATTCTACTCGACTTTTTGTTAGCGAGTGGTCAAGGAGTATGCAAGCAGGAGTTACGTCTAGCATGAGTATGATAGGAACGAAAATGATCAGCGATGGTAAAACGGCAAAGCAGCTGTTTGAAGAGTTGATGGCCAATCCTGCGCGCAAGAAATTTGGCTTTGGCGAGAAGCTCGCCATTTTGAACGTCGATTTTCAGCAGGCCTATACGCGCGTCGATATGTTCAAGACCGCCTATGAAACCGATCCGCGGCAGATAGAATATGTGAACGCCATCTCACGGCTCGCCCGTGAAAAGGGAATGCCGGTGGTCTGGAGCCAGGTTGGCTATATGGACAATGCCGATGATGCCGGTGTCTGGGGCACGCGGACCGACACTGAGGACAGTTTGCAGAATATCAAATATGGCTCCGAACGGCACAAATTCGATCCGCGATGCGATATTCATGCGAGTGATCTGCAATATACGAAGCGGATGCCGAGCATGTTTTTTGAAACACCGCTGGCGAGCTTTCTGACCTGGCACCGCGTTGACACGGTGGTTGTGACGGGAGGCTCGACCTCCGGCTGCGTTCGCGCGACCGCTGTCGATGCGCTTTCTCACGGCTATCGCACCATCGTCCCTATAGAAACCTGTGCAGACAAGCATGAAAGCTATCACTTCGCCAATTTGACCGACCTGCAGATCAAATATGCCGATGTCGAACCAGTTCAGACCGTCATCGACTGGTTGGAGGCGGGTTGATGCTGGAGGGGGCGAAGGATCCTGGGCTTTACGACTATGCGCCTTATCGCGGGCGCAAGAAGATCGTATGGCCCGAGGGCAAGACCTGCGCCGTTTGGGTTGCCCCTAATCTGGAATATTATGAGATAGACCCGCCGGTCCATCCCAAGCGCAAGCCATGGGCAAAGCCGCATCCCGATGTGGTCGGCTACAGCCAACGCGATCACAGCAACCGCGTTTCGCATTGGCGCATGGCCGAGGTGATGAGCAGGCATGGCTTTCCGGGTTCGGTTTCGCTGTCAGTCGCCCTGTGCCAGCATCATCCCAAGGTGGTCGCCGATGGCGTCGCGCGCGGCTGGGAGTTTTTCAGCCACGGCATTTACAACACCCGTTACAGCTATGACATGAGCGAGGCGCAGGAACGCTCGATCATCGAGGATTCGATTCGGACCGTGCAGGATGCAACCGGACAGCGCATCCGCGGCTGGCTCGCCCCCGCGCTCACACACACGCCCCGCACGCTGGACCTGCTGGCCGAATATGATTTCGATTACACTTGCGACCTTTACCATGATGATCAGGTTCAGGCGGTGAAAACGGCAACCGGCGATCTGGTGTCGATCCCTTACAGCCTCGAGGTCAACGACCATTATGGCTTCTTCGTCTACAACATGTCTGGCCGGGAATATGCCGACACGCTGGTGCGGCAATTTGAGCGGCTGGCGTCCGAAGGTGGCACGGTGATGTGCATTCCGCTGCACGCCTATCTGATTGGTCAGCCACACCGCATTGGTCCCTTTGAGGAAGCGCTGGAGCATATCGCCAAGGATGGCCGCGCTTGGCTGGCGCGCGCGGGCGATATTGTCGACGCATGGAGAGCGCAGGTATGACCCTGGACGCCTCCTACACCGAATATCCGAAACGCCGCCATGGCTATGACCATGAGCTTTATACTTGGTCGGCCATGCATGAGCGCAAGCCGGTCGAATGGGGCGCTGGCCGCAAAGTGGCGATTTGGCTCTGCGTCAGTCTGGAGTGGTTCCCGATTACCCCTAGCGACACGCCGTTCCGTGCGCCGGGACATATGCAAACCGCCTATCCCGATTACCGCCACTATACCGCGCGTGAATATGGCACGCGGATCGGCGTGTACCGTCTGCTCGATGCATTCACCAAGGCGGGCGTGACGGCGAGCTTTGCGACTAACAGCGCGAATGCTGAGCGTTATCCCGAACTGGTAGCTGACATCATCGCGGGCGGGCATGAGATTATTGCGCACTCAACCGACATGAACGGCACAATCGCCAGCGGCATGGCCGAAGGCGCGGAAGCAGCGCTGATCTCGACTTCGCTCGATGCTTTGGAAAAGGCGACTGGTGCGCGTCCGCAGGGCTGGGCCTCCATCGCGCGCTCGCAGAGCTGGGACACGCCCGATTTGCTTGTGGAAGCAGGCGTCAAATATTGCTGCGATTGGGTGAATGATGAACTGCCATACCGGTTCAACAATGGCCTGATCAACTTGCCGTTGAATCACGAGCTGTCCGACCGGCAGATCATTACGGTGCAGCAGAAATCGGCGGACAGCTATGCCGAGAGCATGCGCGATGCCTATTACTGGTTGGCTAAAGAAGCCGCGCAATTTGGTGGGCGTATGCTGCCGATGCATATCACGCCCTATATCATTGGCCTGCCATACCGGATTGATGCCTTTGAAAAGCTGCTCGGCGATTTGCGGGCGCGTGATGACGCATGGTTCGCAACCGGTGGCGAGATTGTGGATGCGTGGGAGAAGCAGCTATGAAAGTCATCAACCCACGCACCGGCAAGGCGGATTATGAGATCGATCCTCTGGATGCGGATGCGCTGACCAAGCTGACCGCCCGGATGCGGGAGGCGCAAAAGGGCTGGGCTGCTCGTCCGCCCGAAGAACGCGGCGCGACCCTGATGAAATTGGGCGAAGCAATTGGCAAGCACCATGCGGCGATTGCGGACGCGCTGACTAATGATACCGGGCGCAAAGCGATCAGCCAAATGGAGACGGCGGGTATCCCGGGCTCGCTGGCGCGTTGGGCCAAAGCCGCGCCGGAGCTGATCGCCCGGCATAGCGTGACGGGTTATCAGACCGTCCACCCGACGATCACTACCAATACGCGGTTGATGCCCTATTCGCTGGTGGGGGTAATCAGCCCATGGAACTTTCCGCTCACGCTCGCGCTGATCGACGCGGTGCCCGCCCTAATGGCGGGCTGTGCGGCGATCATCAAGCCATCTGAAGTCACCCCCCGCTTCATCCGCCCGCTGATGGCGGCAGTGGCCGAAGTACCGGAGTTGACTGATGTGCTGTCGCTTGTCGAAGGCGATGGTGCAACCGGCGCGGCACTCGTTCCGCTTATGGACTATGTCGCTTTCACTGGCTCCGTCGCCACCGGCCGCAAGGTCGGGGAGGCCGCCGCCAAAGCCTTCATACCCGTCAGTCTCGAACTGGGCGGCAAGGATCCGATGATCATCCTCGCCAGTGCCAATCCGGAAAAGGCAGCCGAAACCGCGCTCCGCGCTTCCATCGTCAACACCGGCCAAGCCTGCCAATCGATTGAACGGGTCTTTGTCGCAAAGGAAATTATCGCCCCCTTCATGACCGCGTTAGTCGAAAAAGCCGAAAAGGTGGAGCTGAACTATCCGGACATCAATCACGGGCATATCGGACCATTCATATTTGCCAAACAGGCAGCCATTGTTCAAGCTCAAATTGATGACGCCATTGCCAAGGGTGCCGAGGTGCATTGCGGCGGCAAGGTGGAAAATCTGGGCGGCGGGATGTACCTGCGGCCCACCGTCATTTCCAACGTGACGCGGCAAATGTCGGTCATTGCCGAGGAAACCTTTGGCCCCGTTATTCCCGTCCGCGCCTTTGACAGCGTGGAAGAGGCACTGATGATGGCCAATGACGGGATCTACGGTCTCTCAGGCGCAGTGATCGCCGGGACGCTGGAGGAAGCCGAAGCGGTTGGCATCCGACTGAATGTCGGCGGTGTTTCGCTGAACGATGGCTCGCTCACCTCAATGGTCTGGGAAGCGGAGAAATCCAGTTTCGGCCTATCCGGCATGGGCGCAAGCCGGATGGGTGACAGCGGCCTGATGCGTTTCTTCCGGCGGCAGGCGATTATCAAACAGGCGGGGGCTCCCGCGCCAATCGCTGCTTTTGCTGAAGGGTCAAAGAGATGATGAGGGCATTTGAAATGGGTCCGCAGGGTGGGCTGTCGAGCCTGCGTTCCGCCAATCGCCCGATACCCGAGCCCGCCGCTAATGAGTTGCTGCTGAAGGTGCATGCCGCCTGCCTCAACCACCGCGACCTGCTCGCGCTCAAGGGGCAATATGGTGCTATCAAACCCGAGGACCGCGTTCCCCTATCCGATGGCGTCGGCACGATTGTTGGCATGGGCAACGCAGTCTCAGGCTTCAGCGAAGGCCAGCGGATTGTCGCACCGCATTTTGTCAGCTGGATACACGGCCTCTACAGCCCTGCCATCTTCGCGCAGGATCTGGGGATTAGCCGCAATGGCTGGCTGGCCGAATATATCACCATTCCGGCGGACGCCGCAATTGTCGTGCCGGACAATGTCAACACTGAAAGCGCTGCAACGCTAGCCGCTGCAGCCACCACGGCTTGGCATTGCATGGTTTCCTTTGGCGGACTGAAACCCAGCGATCTCGTTCTGGTTCCTGGAACAGGTGGGGTGTCCATCGTCACCCTGCAACTCGCCAAGGCCATGGGCGCCCAAGTCGTCATCACGTCGTCGAGCGATGAAAAGCTGGAGACATGCCGCGCAATAGGCGCCGACTTTACCGTCAACTATCGCAGCCATAGCGATTGGCCCAAGGCGCTTCTCGAAGCCACTGGAGGCCGCGCTGCGGATATTGTCGTCGATACCGTTGGCCTCGCCAGCATTGAACAAACCATCGATGCCAGCGCCCCCAATGGGCGCATTGCCCTTATTGGTGGTCTTGCGGGTATGATTGACAAATCCCCCAATATGTCCGGCATATTGGGCAAAAACCTGACGCTGAAAGGAATCACCTCAGGCAGCCGCGCAATGATGCAAGAGATGCTCAATCTGGTCGCCGAAAAGGGCATCGAGCCGCTGGTCGACAGCCGTTTCGCCTCCGACGACGCTCCTGCCGCCTTCGCCCATTTGACCAGCGGCAATCACATGGGCAAGGTGATGATCACTTTCACATGATGAATACTGTTCCTAAGACTATTTCGCCTCGGCTTGCAGCATTTTGTGCATCCATAGCGTCAGCTCGTCCCATCTTTGTGAACTCAAAGCCATCCAGCGATGCAAAGCCGAGTTTCTGTTTCGACAATGTGAAATTGAAAATGGAGCGAGCAGGCGGCTCCGTGCAGTACGGGTGGTCATTTGGCAGCTAGGCAACATCTACTTTGAGGCCGAACATCATGGGGTCTGGATCAAACGCAACTGAGAGCTTTTGGACGTAAGCCCTCAGATTAATCAGGCTCGCAGAATATTGTTCTTGCCAGACCCAAATCAGGTTTTTGACCCGAACGAGCGGAAAAAGAACCTATTCGGCGTCGCTTCTGATGATCCCGAGGCGCACAAGTTTGTTCAACTTGCCCGAGAACGCTATGATATTTATCATGAATATCGAAAAACCGGCGCTAGGGAAGTGTACATTTCAGATGCTGATCGACAGAGAATATTTGTCATTGAAAAAGCAATGCGCCAAATTCTGTCGAGAATATTTTAGCGCCGTAGCTCCACCAACTCATACCAAGTCATCATATAGCCACCCACGCCGCCCTGGACGAAAATGCCGTCCTCATCGTTGGTGATCCAGACATCATAGGGCGGGTGCTCGCCGGCCATGCCGCCTGTGCCGGGGACGATGCTGGGATCATCGGTAAACTGGAAGTGCCTACACTGGAATGTACCTGCCGCAACAGTCACTTCCTCCTTGCCCAGATAAAGCGCGCCGATTTTAACTTGGGCAATTTGCGGCGGGGTTGCGCCGCGGTGGTCGGGAGAGGGGAGATAGCAATTGAGCAGGCGTTTATCGGTCGTTTCCCAGTCCTGATAGGATAGCATATAGCCATCGGATACGATCGGGTGCGTGCCAAAGCCCGCCATCGGCAATTCGGCCCTTACCTTTTCCGACAGGCGGCCGATGGAGGGACCGAAGCTTTCGCATTCGATATGCTCGCCATCAAAGCGCATCCAGCCTGAACCCATAAATTCATCGCCGACCGTCAAATGGACGTGGAGGTTCATCGGTTGCTTATGCTCGTCCATGGCGTAGACGATATCGCGCATCACCATCGGGTCGGGTTCGTAAATCTCGCAATGCGCGCGCATGATCACTTTGCCATCGCCATGATGGGTGAACATGAAGCTTTCAAAGCCGCGATTCTTCCCCTCCATGCCGGGCTTGCGCGAGGTATATTCCAAACGCCCTTCGATAATCCGGTGTTTCATGCGCCGCTCTCCTTCCTTTTAATCCATAGCGCACATTTTTCGCTTGCCAAGTCAAAGTTGTCCGGACAAATTAGCGATAGGGAATTTGGGAGGAGCGGAAAAATGGAATTTCTGGCGGCGAATGAATTGGCGATCCTGCGCTGGATCCATATATTGGCGATGGTCTATTGGCTGGGCGGCGAATGGGGTGTGTTCCAGACCAGCTATCATGTCACCAACCACAAGCTGCCGCTGGACGAGCGCAAGCGGCATATGGAAACGGCCTACCGCATCGACATATTGGCGCGCACAGGCATTGTGCTGTTGCTGCCGCTCGGGCTGCATATGGGCAAGCTTTTTGGCTTTGTTCCGATGCTGGAGGGGGCAAGCATCTGGCTGATGTGGCTGTTCTTCGCGGTCTGGCTGGGAATGACATGGACCGCCTTCATCAAACGCGAGACCGATATCGGCATCAAGGTAACGCGCATTGAGGAGTATCTTCGCTATCCCTTGATTGCCGCACTCGTGATCACCAGCCTCATGGCTTTTGGTGGCAGCGGCCCGATCCAGAGCGGAGAGGGCAATCATTGGTATCCGGCCAAGATGATCCTCTATGCCTTTGCGCTTTGCATTGGCCTGTTCCTGCGCCTTGTCATGCGCCGCTGGACCGAGCGGTTCCGGATATTGGCGATGGGGCCCGATGAGGCCCAGGAAGCCGCACTCACCCGCGAAATCGGGCAGGCGCGCATTGCTGCCTATATCTACTGGATCACCATCGCGGGAGTGTGTTTTCTGGGGGCGGTTAAACCCTTCTGATAAGCAAGATGAATTGGTGCGGGTAGTGCAACATATCTTTCGTAAAATTCTTTTGGCATTTGTCGCCGTTTGTCTGATCGCCGGACCGGCTCTCGCTCAAGATAAAGGAACGGCACGCTTTGATCGAACGGCATTGGTCATCAAAGATATGTATGCATCCATGGCATTCTGGCGTGATATTATGAAGTTTGAAGTCGTTATCGAACCTGTGATTCTACCCAAAGCGGAAAATAAGGCGATCGGCTGGAGCGATCAGGCAGACGTGCGCTTTGCACGCTTGCAGTCACCCCAAGGTGCCGGGATCGCATTGCTGGAAGTGAAGCAAGATGGATATCATGACTTGGAAATTGCTTATAAACCCGTCGCTTATGGCGGCGTCGTCCTCGTTTTTGAGGCAAAGGACATTGACGCCCTATACCAGCGCGCATTGAAAGCGGGCGCAGTGGCCAAGCATTTGGGGGCATCGCCATCCGGCAAGTCGAAGCAAATGAATCTTCGCGCGCCCAGCGGGCACCTGCTAGAGATTTATGAGTTTAATCCCGAAAAACCAGAATGGTAAGGCGCTTCGCGGCTTGACCTAAATTTCTTTAAGTTCCCGGCTCACGTCTTCAATCGGGGGCTCCTGTTCTTGCAGGGACTCCATCGCCTGAATCGGTCCGCGCATCACGCGCAGGATATATTCGCGGATCAGCGCACCGCGTTCAAAGCCGGCCTCGCGGTCGGGTGCAAAATTTTCGATGTCGTCGCGGCTGATTGTGCCCTTCTCGTCAAGGAGACGCTCGACCGTATCGAGCCGGGTGCGCAACACTGAAACCTCGCCGACCAGCGCGATCAGGATCGAGTAAATCCGGTCGTCTTCGGGCTCATCGAAAAACTCAGGCCGCTTGCCTTTGGCCTTCTTGTTCGCAAGCGCCATCCAGTCGAGCGGGCTATCGCTCATGCAGGCTTGCCGCCTTTCCACGCGCCATAAGCGTTCCATACCGCCGCGCGGCCATGGTCTTCGGCTTCACCGGTTGGTGCTTCTGGGAAGATGCTGCGGTCAACTACCGCGCGCACGCCGGTGACGAACAACTCTTCCTTGGCAAAGCCCGACTTCTGCATGATGCCTTTCAGGTCAAGTGCGTGCATGGCTGACCAGAAGGGTTCATTATTGTTGAACGCATCCCAGTCGCGGATGAACTGCTCATAAAGCGGCATTTCGTCCGAATATTGTGGCTGTTCCAGATGCAGCATTAGCCCGCCCTCGGCCAGCACACGATATCCCTCCTCGATGATTCGGGGCAGCGCCTTGCCGCTGGTTTCGTGCAGGAACATGGTTGTCTGCACCCAGTCAAAATGGCCGTACTCATAGCGTGACAGGTCTTTGGCATTCATCTGGATGAATTTGATATTCTTGGCGCCGAGCGATTGCGCCCGGGCATGGCCGTATCGCAGCGATGGAGCGGCGGTGTCGATTGCTATGATTTCGGTTTCTGGGAAGGCTAGGGCCACTGGCACGATATTATGGCCAATGGTGCAACCGATATCGAGGATGCGCCTTGGCGTCCAACCGGGCCGCTCTTTCCTAATCCAATCGGCGAGCGCCGCCCCGCCACCATCGGATAGCGCGCCAAGCCCGCCTGCCGTGGTCGCGAAAATGCCGCAGTCATAATTGGCGCCTGCCGAGACATCGCCGGGGCGTTCCTCGCCATGATAGCTGCCGGGCATACAATGAATATCGACTGCTGCCTGATAGCGCGGAACCTGCACATCGGGATTGAGCTCCAGCGTGTCGGGCGCGCTTTCATTGAGGGCGCGTGCCTTGGCATCAAGCTCATCTAGCTGCCGCAACACCATCGCGCGACCATTTTGCTGCCGCATCTCCATCGAATTGCGCTTGCTGGCGGACCAGATCTGGTGGAACGGATCCTTGTTCATCGCATGGCGAATCTCAAAGCGATCCTTTGGCTCGCGGCCATGCTCTTTCTTGAAGGAGGGTAGCACGCGCTTGTCATAGGCCAGCTTGTTGCCCGGGCCGAGGGTGCCAGAAAGCACCTTGTTGAAGTTCGCCAAAAAGTCGAACCGCGCGGCCTCGTCATGGCTGGGTTTGGGCGATACGCCGTGCCGGGCCACCGCCTGATAGGGCGGGGCTACATCGACTGGGGCTTGGTTGTTCTTGCTCATATCAGGCCATCCTTGGCGAGGCGCTCGATGGTCGCCTCCATCGTTCTCACAAAATAGTCGCGATCGGGCACTTTTACAGCCCCACCATCAATCAGGCCATTGGCTTGCTGATGGCTGTCGGTATCATAGGCAGCGGCGAACAGGGCATTGCGTTGGCGCGCCAGCATATTGGTCATGCCCGGCTTGCGGCGCGCTGCGCGCAGGGCCGAAATATCGACATCGGCAAAGGCGGTGAAGGTTTCCCCGCTGTTCGATTCCGAGAGCACATTGCCCTTCCAGTCGACCACCATCGAATTGCCATCCGGGCCGCCGACTGGGATGCCAGTGTCGAGGATGCCCGCCGTGTTGGCTGAGATAACATAGGCCATATTCTCAAAGGCCCGGGCGCGTTTGGCGATCATTTTGGGCGTTGCGATGGGCGATCCGATCTCGGACGAGTTGTGCACAAAAATCTCCGCCCCGCGCAGCGCATGGGCGCGGGCGATTTCAGGGTAGAGAATTTCCTCCGAGGCGATTGCCGAGAGATTGCCAATCTCGGTCTTCGCCACCGGGAACACGCCATCTAGCCCATAAATATCGAGATATTTCGACCAGACATCATGCGGCGTCGGCGCGAACATCGAGTTCAATCGGCGATAACGCAGCACGACATTGCCATTGGGCCCGATGATGAAGCAGGTCTGGAAATAGATGCCGGGAAAATTCTTGTCCGCCTCATAGGCATTGCCCGACAGGAATAGCTTCTGCTCCTGCGCGATTTTGCCCAGCGCCTCATATTCCTGCCCGTCCACTTCGAGTGCTGCCTTTTCAGCAAAGTCCGGGATAGAGATGCGCCCTGGATAGCTGGTCAAGACATATTCGGGCAGCACCGCGAGCTTCACCGGCGCGCCGCCATATTGCTGGATGAAGATTACTGAAGACCGCAGCTTTGCGCCAATCTCCGGGATCATCGCCAGCATTTGCCTGCGTGCCGCTGCGCGGTCAGGCGCTTTCTCTATCGAGCGCGCTGCGATCTGAAGTGCGACAGCGGCATAGGTCTTCTTATCCGGCTCATTATTTGACAAGGGGGCGGCCTCCAACGGTAACGGAAGCGCCGAAACCAACATTGCTGCCAAAGCCTGTCGTCGTTCGAGTTCCAAATTTCTTCACCTTTATAACCCCAGCGACCCCGGGTTCATTTTACTCTGCGGGTCCAGATGGTCTTTAACTGCTTTGAGCAGTTTCATAGCGCGCGGGTCAAGTCCATCTTGGTAGCGATAGGTGCGGCCAATCTGGAAATGGATCGCGCCCTGCTCGAAAAAGAGATCGACAATCTTCTGTTTCAGTTTCTGTACCAAGGCCCATGCGGCGGGATTGTGTGGCAGATTAGGTAGCTTTGCCAGATGGGCATCCTCGATCAGATCATCGATGAAGGGATTGCTGGCGTCGGGCCAGTAGAGGCAGGGCTCGATCACGGTGCCGCTACCGCCGACCGCTGCGATCAACGTGCCGTGATGGACGCCGAGCGCATCCATTTCGTCCTGATGTTGTGCAAACAGGTTAAGGATTGCCTGATAGCAGGCAACTGCCTTGCTGTGCGGCACCAGCCCATGGATCGGGGCCCAGCGCTCGCCCTCCGGCCCGCGCATCGAATTGGGGGGCGAAAAGGGGTTGGCGCGGACAATCTTGGGAATGGTGTTCTCGGTTTCCTTGCCGCCATGCTTCGCCACAATGAGGCGGGCTTCGGATATGTCGGCGTCTGCCGCTTCCTGGATCCGGCCCTCGGCGAGCACGTGGAGCGAGAAGCTGGCTTCTTCCATGAAATTGCGGCCAGCGGCGACGACCTTCGCGCCTTCCTTTAGCGCCTTGAGCACCGAGCCCTGCTTTTTCATCATGCTGACCAACTGCTTGGCATCAGTCGCTAGGCTGTCGCGCCTCATCCGGATCGCATTCAGATTGGGGTCAAAGCCAAAACATTCGGTCGCAATTCCGGCGCGTTCGATACCGCCAATGGCGGACAGCACTTGCGCATGGGTGTCAAAGGTGAAGCTCACATAGCCATGCGCCTTAGCTTCGGGGACGAGGCGCAGCGTGATGCTTGCCTTCATCCCCATCGCGCCGGTATCGGCGAGGAATAATCCGGTCAGATCCGGGCCGTAGGGCCGGGAGAAATCGCTGCCTGTTTGCATGATCGTGCCGTCAGCCAGCACAACCTCCAGCGAGACGCAACTTTGCACAGCAGTGCCGTGGCGACCGGAGCCCCAGAAGATGCTGTTCTGGCTCATGCCGCCGCCGACCGATGCATAAATACCGGACAGCGTTCCCCAGAACGGCGTACGCAGGCTTTTGGGCTTCAGCGTCTCGTGCAGCTTCGCCCACGTGCATCCGGGTTCGACGGTGACCGTCATGTCGCTTTCGTTGATGTCGAGCACCCGGTCCATCTTGGCGAGGTCAAACAGGACAGCGCCTGCCGTCTTGCTCGTGTAGCCTCCGGTATAACTCATGCCACCGCCGCGCGGGATGACTTGCAGGCCGTGCGCGGTTGCGGTCGCGACCGATGCGGCCAGTTCACCCTTGTCATGCGGGCGCACGACCGCCGTAAGGTCGGCACCGCGTTCATAGACATCGTGCGCATAGTAATCGAGCGTGGCAGCATCGATCAGCACTTCTGCGCCGCTGGCCGCGAGTTTATCGAAAATGTTGGTGTTAGCCTTGCTTGCCATCATGCTGCCTTTGCAACTGGATTAGCGACGGGTTCGTCGCTGTCGAAGCGCTCGGGATATTTGCCAAGTAGCAGCAGCAATCCGCCGCCAACGATATAAGCAACAAGGGCGACCCAAAGGATCTGATCATAGCTGCCTGTTGTGTCGCGAACTCGGGCATACATTAGCGGTGACATCGCGGAGAAGAAGCCGAAGGGCATATAAAGCATGCCGTAAATCTTGCCATAATGCGCCATACCGAAATAGCGTCCTGTAAGATAAGCGATCAAATCGCTTTCTGCCCCCGCCGCAAAACCGAGAAGGAACCCAGCGGCTATCGCAAGCGGGGAAGTGACCTCAGCGCCGAGCAATATATAGCAGGATATCGCGGGCAGGCAGAGGAGCGGAAAGGCAACGATGCCCTGCCAAAACCGATCCAGCAACAGGCCGGTGATGATCCGGCCCGCAAAAATGCCCAGGCCCAAAACCATCATAACACTGCCGGCGGCTTTAGCATCAATGCCGCGATCGCCCAGCATTTTGGGAAGATTTACAAAAGCGCCGCCAAAGGCCGCTGCGATAACCGCGATGGATAGCCAGATCACCCAAAAGCGATAGTCTTTCAAAGCGGTAGACAGCATGACACCGGTCAGCGTCCCGCCTTCGTCAGCAAGGCCTACGGGCCGTTCGTCAGCAGTCGGCTCGCGAAACAGGAAATAGCCGACCGGCAGAGCGACACACAGGGGTAGCAATGCTACTACAGCGAACATCGAACGCCATCCATAACCCTCAATAACCCTTGGCGCGAGAAAAGGAATGACGATCGCAGCTAAGCTAGTGCCGAGAAGCAATATACCGAGCGCCAACCCGCGCTTCTTGACGAACCACAAGTTGATAGCGCGGCTCCAACTTACCGGGGTAGACCCAATGCCAACCAATCCAATGATCACCCAAAGCGCGTAGTAGATATACAGCGTCGATGCCGCCTTCGTAGTTGGCATGAGCGAAACAGCCACAAAGGACAGCCCGAATGCCGCCAACGACAACAGCGCAACCGGCCGGACACCATATCGGTCCGCGAGCCACCCAAAGAAGGGCGCCAAGAGAGAAGCAATGATCCCGAAAATGGTGATCGGGAGAACAATCTGGGTGATGGTCCAGCCAAACTCTGCCTGCAATGGCGCAATTGTAAAGCCGATGATGTTCATGGGAATGGGTGACGCGCCACACATCACCCCCAGCACACCGGCCAACAACACCTTCCAACCAAGGCTGAATTCGCCTCTATTCTGTTGCCCGACCGTCATTCAGGATCCTTACTGTTTCGGAGCGGCTGCCCTTTTGGCATCGATCCATAGCTTAAACTCGGTCCATGTGGTCGCATTTTTGCGCGTGTCATCACCTGGAGGCGGCGTATTATAGGTGGGATAATTGGTGGCGATCTCGTCTTTCAGGACCTTGGGCAGTTCATCATAGCTTTTCAGCTTATTGCCCATCGCGTTGAAGATGATCGTTCCATCACGTCCGCGCATTTTCATCCACGGCATCCAACCGGAAATCCGAACCCAACTGATCGCGGGATAGGCGGTCTTGTTGCGTTTATCCAAAATTTCGGACGCACGCATGGTGAAATCGAAAATCTCCATCGCGTGATATTTGCCGCCTTCATAATCCTGATAATCGCCCTGCAGCACATTGTGATAAAAGAGTGGCACCTCCAGCGGCATGAACATCCAGTCGCCCTGCTGGCGGATATTTGGAAGCTTATAGGGCTTGCGATCAGCGGAATAGGGATAGTTTGGCGGGCTGTTCACCGGGTCATTGGCGATCTGCATCACCTCAACCTTCTCGCCGGTAACAGGATTATCCCACATCCGCACAACTTCGTTGGTTTTGGGATCAAGATAGAGCATGATCTCCCGGCTGACCTGGCGATAGCCCACGCCTCGCTTGGGGTCTTCAATCCGCACACATTGGCGGATATTCATGCCTTCACCATTGAATAAATGACGGTCCGGTTCGCCGGTTCGGCGCGAATAGACTTTGCCGCTCCAGTGATAGACAGCAGGAACGCCATCGGCCTCGCCGCACTGCGTGCGCTTCATGATTTCCAGCGCATCCTCGGGCTTGGACGGATCAAGCATGCTGCCCTTCTTCGCCTGCGCAGGCGAAGAAAAAGTCAGCATAGACGCTGAAATCATTATAAATGCGGTAAGTTTTTTCATCAGAGCCTCCTTAGTGAAGCATGCTAAGCCCTTCGGGCCGGGTTGCAATAATCTTATTCTTCCTCTAGATTTGTCCGGACAAATTGTTAAGAGCGAATTTTAGTTGAAGTCAATAGCGGGTATCATGAACACATTCACAAACTTCCTTTTTGTTCCAGCCAGCAAGCCCGAACGCTTTGAAAAGGCGATGGATTCGGGTGCGGATCTGATTTGTATAGATATGGAAGATTCGGTGCCAGCTTCTGCCAAGGATTCGGCGCGTGAAGATGCGATTGATGCGTTGAAATGGCTTGATTTGAGCAAAACGGCGGTTCGCATCAACGGAATTCGCACCGCAGAAGGCTTGGCTGATCTTTTGGCTTTAAGGGCCTCGGACAAAAAGCCATGCCTGCTGTTTATCCCGATGGTTGAACATACGGTAGAAATTGAAATCGCAAAATCTGTTCTGGGCGGTGGCGTTGATGGCTTTGTTCCGCTCATTGAGACGGTGCGCGGGCTGAACAATGCGATGGAGATTGCTGCAGCCGATGGGGTTGCTGCGGTGATGTTTGGCGGAGGTGATTTTTCCGGCGAGCTTGGCGTAAAAATGGATTGGGAACCGCTGTTGACCGCGCGCAGTCAGCTGGTGATGGCCTGCGCCGCTGCAAAAGTTTACTGTGTGGATGTTCCCTTTATCGACATAGCCAATGAAGCTGGTTTGGCCGATGAAACGGCACGTGTTAAAGCTCTTGGTTTCCATGCCAAGGCGGCAATTCATCCCTCTCAAATTGCCATTATCAAAATGGGTATGAAGCCAACGGAGGCTGAGGTTGCAGAAGCAAAGGACGCTTTGGCGGCTTTCGAAGCGTCGGGCGGGGCCGTTATCCGGCACAAGGGACAGATGCTGGAGGTGCCGATTGTCAAGCGATACCAACAAATATTGGCCTCAGCTTAATACCAATTGAGATATAAAAGGAAGTTATAACTATGCGTGACGGTGTAATTGAAATCTCCCCAGGTCGGTTTCGCGAAGTGCAAGGCCGCTTCTTTGAGGATTTCGAGATCGGTCACATTTATGAGCACCGCCCTGGACGGACGATCACCGATACCGATAACGTATGGTTCACCCTGCTGACGATGAATACGCATCCGGCGCATTTCGACTATGCTTTTTCTGAAAAGACCGAATTCGGTAAGCCGCTGGTGGCTAGCCCGCTGACCATAGCTTTGATGACCGGCATGAGTGTTTCGGACACCAGCGGCAAGGCCATCGCCAATCTCGGCTGGGATGAAGTGCGAATGGTCCACCCGCTGTTCGTTGGCGACACACTTTATGCCGAAAGCGAAGTCCTCGACAAGCGCGAGAGCAAAAGCCGACCGGACCAGGGGATCATTACCTTCAAAACCGTCGGTAACAACCAGAATAACATTATTGTAAGTCATTATAAGCGTACCGTCCTCGTCTGGAAACGCGGCTATGGTCCGGTCAACGACTGACGGCGAGCGCCGGTAAAGACGATCAGCAAGGAAATTTTAGGAATACATAAGATGCCAACTGCACCCAGCACCTTTCACGAACAAATGAGCCCGGATGAAGAAGCTGCGTTACTCGATGCGATCCAGAAATGGATCGACAAGGAAGTCCGTCCGGTCGTCCAGAAGTATGACCATGCCGATGAATGGCCTGCGGATATTGTCGAACAGATGAAGGAAATGGGCCTGTTCGGAGCGACCATTGGGCAAGAATATGGCGGCCTAGGCCTGTCAGCTGTGACCTACGCAAAAATTGTTGCGATGATCTCCTCCTACTGGATGGCAATTACCGGTATTTTCAACTCTCACCTGATCATGGCCTGCGCAGTGGATCGTTTCGGAACACCCGCGCAGAAAGTCAAATGGCTACCAAAATTTGCCACAGGCGAAATCCGCGGTGGCCTCGCGTTAACTGAGCCCAATGCCGGAACCGACCTGCAGGCAATCCGCACCGTCGCAGAACGTGATGGTGACGAGTATATCATCAATGGCACAAAGACCTGGATTTCCAATGGCATCAAGGGTGAGTGTTTTGCGCTTTTGGTTAAAACGGATACCAAGGCCGAGCCCCGTTACAAGGGCATGAGCCTTATGATCGCGCCGAAGCATGAAGGCTTCACGACGGGTAAGAAGTTTAAGAAGATGGGTTATAATTGCATCGACAGTGCCGAACTGATTTTCGATAATTACCGTATCCCTGCAGATAACCTGATCGGCGGTGTCGAGGGCCAAGGCTTCTTCCAGGCTACCGGAGGCCTTGAGCTGGGTCGTATCAATATCGCGGCGCGCGGCGTTGGTTTGGCCGAGGGCGCGCTGCGGCTCGCGACCGAATATGCCCAGCAGCGCCAGACTATGGGCAAGCCAATTTCGGAGCATCAGGCAATCCAGCTGAAGATTGGCGAAATGGTAACGCGTGCCCGCGCTGCTCGCTTGCTGACCTTTGATGCTGCCGAAGCCTATGATCGCGGCGAGCGTTGTGACATGGAGGCTGGTATGGCGAAATACTTCGCCTCGGAAGCGGCCGTAGCCAACAGCCAGGAAGCGATGCGGGTGTTCGGCGGATATTCCTATTCCAAGGAATATGACATTGAACGATTTTACCGTGATTCTATGCTGATGTGCATCGGCGAAGGTACCAATGAAATGCAGCGGATGATCATCTCCAAACAATGGGTGAAGAGGAACCCAGCTTGAGCGTGAAGCAACCCTTAAAGGGCTTCCGCGTTCTTTCCGCAGAGCAATATGGTGCCGGCCCTTACGGTACCATGTTCCTCGCGCAATTGGGTGCAGAGGTCATTAAGATCGAACCGCCAAAAGGCGGCGATACCGCCCGCCATGTTGGGCCGCATTGGTTGCGCGAGGGTGAAAGCCTTTATTTTCAGAGCTTCAATCTAAACAAGAAATCACTGACGCTCGACCTTACCAGCCCGGAAGGCGTCGAGATACTGCACAAGCTTGTCAAGAGCGCGCATGTCGTGGCCAATAATCTGCGCGGTGATGTGCCCGCCAAGATTGGACTGGATTATGCGTCATTGAAACCCGTGAACCCTGCTATCGTCTGTGCCCATATCTCGGCCTATGGTCGCGATAATGAACGCGCCAAATGGCCGGGCTATGACTATCTGATGCAGGCAGAAGCGGGCTTCTGCTCACTGACCGGCGAACCCGACGGGCCACCTGTGCGTTTTGGCCTTTCGATGGTGGACTTTATGAGCGGCACGCAAATGGCCGTTGGCTTGCTCGCAGCCCTTCTGGATGCGCAGCGTTCCGGCGAAGGTTGCGACGTTGATGTAGACCTTCTTTCCACCGCTGTGCATCAGACTAGCTATCCAGCAATCTGGTATATGAATGAAGGCGATGTGACCGTGCGGGCGCCGCGCGGTGCCCATCCCAGCGTCACACCCAGCCAACTGTTCAAAGCCAAAGACGGCTGGATGTTCGTCATGGCGCAAACACCTAAATTTTGGCCCATATTGGCCGATCGGATCAGGCATTCAGAATTGATCAATGATCCGCGTTTCGATACGCCCGCCAACCGTTTGGCGAACCGCGTTGAGCTATGCAGTATACTCGACGGCATCTTTGGCGCGCATCCGGTGGTGCATTGGTTGGCACTGCTGCAAGGGCATATGCCTATTGCGCCGGTCTATGATCTCGACCAGGCGCTCGATAATCCTTGGCTTGAAACAATTGGCATGCGCGAGACAATTAACCATCCGGACAAACCTGAAATGGACGTGCTTTCCAGCCCGATCAAGATTGATGGCAAGCGGCTACCTAACCGCGCTGGTCCCTATCTGGGCGCGGACAGCAATGAGATATTGGGTGCAATCGGCTATGATGCCAGCCAGGTAGCAAAGCTGCGCGCAAGCGGAGTGGTATAACTCCAATGGCGGCGGAAGGCGGAAAACTTGCGGGCATAAAGGTCCTCGACCTGTCGCTGTTCCTTCCCGGCCCGATGCTGACCGTGATGATGGCCGATCACGGAGCTGAGGTTGTCAAAGTGGAGCCCCCCACAGGCGATCCGGTCCGCGAAATGGAGCCGTTTGAAAATGGCCATTCGGTATGGTTTGCGAATCTCAATCGTGGCAAGAAAAGCGTAGTTTGCGATCTAAAAAGCGAAGCGGGCAAAGCAAAGCTCTGGGATTTCATTGCCGACGCCGATGTCTTCGTTGAAGCCTTTCGCCCGGGCGTAATGAAGCGGCTGGGCTTCGATTATCAAGCCGTGTCATTACGCAATCCGCGTATCGTTTATTGCTCCATCTCCGCCTTTGGTCAGGAAGGTGAGCTGGCTCATCACCCTGCGCATGACATGGCGGTGCAGGCGCTGGCCGGCTTTTTGTCAGTCAATGATAGTCCTGATGGCGCGCCTGTGGTGCCGGGCGTGCCGTCTGCCGATATGGCAGGTGGGCTGACGGGATTGTCGGCAATCCTGATGGCGTTAATTGGACGCGAGAGGACTGGGCGCGGGGACTATATCGATATGGCGATGTTCGACGCAATGCTGCCTTGGTGCGTGCATACCGCCGGTAGTGCTATAGCTGGCGGTGAAGCCCCGCAGTCTGGGGCACAACGCTCATTGGGCGGCGCTGCTTTCTATCAAGTCTACGAGACATCAGACGGAAAACACGTAGTGCTGGGCGGACGTGAGAAGAAGTTTGCGCGCAATCTGCTAATCGCGCTGGGGCATGAAGATCGGATCGAAGAGGCGCTGCGTCCGGCAGGGGAACAAGATGATCTCATCAAATTACTACGCAGCATTTTTGCACAAAAAATGCGCTCCGAATGGGTGGAATGGTTCGCCGACAAGGATGTTGCCTTCTCGCCAGTGCTGGATTTCCGCGAGGCGTTTGACCAGCCGCACATTCAAGGGCGCAGCTTGCTCTCGGAATCAGAAAATCGCCATCACATCGCCTCGCCAATTCGTTTCGCTGGGACAGAAAAAAAGAATTACGGCGCTGTTCCTAAATTGGGGGCAGATGGATGAATGCTCCACTGCGCCGGTCGGGCTCCTACATCGATATGCATCGAATAGGCAAAGCGCTCGCCGGGATGGTAGTTTGCCGAAATTTCAAACAGCCTTTCATTCTGATCAAAATAGCAACGCAAAATGCGCAGGATCGGTTCACCTTTTTCTATGCCAAGACTGCTGGCAAAATGTTTCGAGGCGGTGATCGCCTGAATGTCCTGCGTGATTTGGGTGATTTCTATCTCAGCAAAATTCTGAAGCTGGCCGAAGATGGTTGCCTCCGTCACATCGATTTTCTCGACCGCTCCGGCAAGGTCCGGATGTATCCAGGCAACGGTGATCGCGATCGGGTGCTTGAGCCCAGGCTTCATGCGCTGGCCGTGAAAGACAAACCATTTATCGGCCGTGGCAAGGCCGATTTGGTCAGCAATTTTTGGCGGAATTTCTTGCGGTTCCATTTTCTCAAAGTTGATACTGGTATCGCGCGCATATTGCAGGATTTCGCGAACATTGGACAGCGGCTGGCGCAGCGCACCTGCACGAGCAGAAGCCGGCTGGATTGTAGTACCCGATCCGCGACGCCGAGAAATCAGTCCTTCCTGCGTCAATTTACGCAGCGCCTCACGGACGGTAAAGCGCGATACACCAAACTTTTTGCACAATACTGTTTCGGTCGGGAATTGTTCTTCTTTGGAGAACTCGCCCATCATGATCGCGGAGCGCAACTCATCCGCGAGCTCGAGATATCGAGGTTTTCGGTTCTTTTTAGGCGGAGACGGAATGTCTATATCTTTTCGAATTATCGTCAAATAATCTCTCCTCCCAGATTAACATCTATTTGTCCGGGGAAGCTAAGGCAGGTCGCGGCATGACGCAAGAGAGCTTGACCGAAAAATTGGCGAAACATTTGACGCTGCGGGTGGACGAAGCAACACGCGCCAGGGCGCGGCTGCATCTGCTGGATTGGCTGGGCTGTGTTGCGGGCGCGCGGGAATCGAAGGTGGCCGCGCTGCTGGCTAAGAGCCACATCTGCCCGGTCGAAACCTCGTCATGGCTGGGCAATGTGCTGGAAATGGATGACATCCACCGCACTGCCATTCTCCATCCTGGCCCGGTCATCTGGCAGCCAGTGATTGATGCGGCCGAGGATGCGGGCGTCAGCATGGACAAGGCGCTCGACAGCGCAGTGCGCGGATATGAAGCGATGGTGGCGATTGGATCGACCTTTGATGCGCATCATTATGCACATTATCACCCCACGGCCACCGCAGGCGCTTTTGGTGCGGCGGCAGCTGTTGTCTCGATCCACAGTCTGAAACCAAATCAGTTGCTCGATGCGCTTGGCAATGCTGGATCGACGACGGGTGGCCTTTGGCAAATGCGACATGAGGCTGTCATGACCAAGCAGTTCCATACTGCAACCGCAGCGCAAAACGGCTATTTTGCGGCTTTCATGGCGCGATCAGGTATCACCGGACCGCGCATGATCCTGGAGGGGCCGCAGGGCCTTTATGCGGCGACTTGCAGATCACCAAAGCCAATGGAATACCCCAAACGCTGGCGGATCTGGGATGTTAGCTTCAAGCCCTGGGGCGCTTGCCGCCACGCACATCCGGCGATTGATGCGGCGCTTGAGCTTCAGGCTTTACTCGGCAAGCTGGATGGTGAGATATTGGTGGAAACCTATAGTGACGCCATCACCTTTTGCGATAACCTGAACCCGAAAACCGTCCATCAGGCTAAATTCTCGCTGCAGCATGCGATCGCGGTTGTAGCGGTCAGCGGCGTGCCAACGCTTGCAGATTTCGAGCCAGCAATGATCAATAAGCTCGCCAAACAGCGTGCCAAGGTAACCTTGAGGGAATGCAAGGACATCAGCGCTCGTTATCCCGAGCATTATGGCGCACGGGTGACTTGCAACAAGCAGGTCGTTGAAATGATCGACACGCTCGGCGATCCCGAACGGCCAATGAGCGAAGTGCAGGTGATCGACAAGGCACGCGCGCTGATGGCGTGGGGTGGGCTTTCGAAGAAGCAAGCGGATAAGGCTGTCAAACTGGCCCTCGAAGGCGATGATCCTGCCGCGATTTACAAGATGCTCGGGAAATGGCTAGGATGACGCATACCGATGCTATCCTCAATTTCGCTTCTGCGCCGCATGTGTTGCTGCCTGAAGTGCGCGCCGATGCCTTGCGCTTGCTTTCAGATACGCTGGCGGGGGGGGCAGCGGGGGCTGTTTCACCGGAAGCATTGGCGCTGTTGCCTGCGGTAACGAGCTGGGGCGGCAATGGTTCATCCCGCCTATTGCATACGCCCTATACCGTTAGTGCTGAGCCTGTCGAAGCACGGGCGTTTGCAAACCGTCCTTCGATAAGCTCAGGACTAACGGTTCGGGGTAACGGGATGTTGCTACCCGCGCCATCCGCCGCCTTCTTCAATGGCTTTGCTATTCATTGCCTCGAATGGGATGCTGTGCACGAACCGGCTGTGGTGCACGCCTTATCGGTTGTAACTGCAGCGCTGCTGGCCGCGTCTGACCGGATGGATGGCTGCGATCCAGAGGCATTTTTGGCCGCACTTGCCGTGGGCGTCGATATAGCCAGCGGCGTTGGTCTTTCGGCAACAGGTCCGATGAAATTCTTCCGACCCGCCACGACAGGAGTTATCGGCGCGGCGCTAGCGGTCGCGCGGCTCGATGGGATGACGCGTTATCAAATGGCTGATGTCTTAGGCTTGGCATACAGTTTTGCGTGCGGCACGATGCAGGCGCATGTCGAGGCGTCGATTACGCTGCCCTTGCAGATTGGCAACGCAGCGCGCTCGGCGATTTCGGCGGTGGACTTGATCCGCGCTGGCATGAATGGCCCGAATGATGTGCTGGAAGGACCGTTCGGCTATTCCGCGCTGATCGAGCCGCTGGAACTCTCGCGCTACACTGGCAACCTCGGCAAGGTCTGGCGGATCAGCGAAGTGAGCATCAAGCCTTTCCCCTCAGGCCGTGCGAGCCATGGCGCTTTGGGGGCACTGCAGGATTTGCGTAATGAAGGCGGGGTGTTGCTCGATAGCGTTGCCAGCATCGAACTCTTTGCACCTCCGCTCATCTACCGACTGGTCGGGCGTCCTCACAAGCCCGACGCGCCGATGAGTTATAACCGCCTTTGCTTGGCTTTCCTCGCCGCGCTGATGTTGCGCGATGGCCATATCGACCCACGCCATAGCGAGACGATTCCATCGCTTGCGGATAATGTGATTGTCACGCTGGATGGGAATCCAGATGGTAATGCTCTTGTTCCCCAAAGACTGGTCGTAAAGCTGAACGATGGCACGACCATAGAACGCAAAATTGATGCCAATCTAGGCAGCCCAGACGGGCCGATGACGCCGGCACAACTCGCATCCAAATATGATCTTTGCCGCGCACTCGCTGGTGACTGCGATCCGCGCATTTTCTGCGACCCTCTCTCTTACGCAACGGACCCTAAATGAGTTTTCCGAACTACTTCGAAGCCCTTGATATCCAGCAAATGCTGACAGACTATCCTGTCGGCGATGCCTTTGTTGCCCGCTACAAGACGATGTCGCGCGACGAGCTTTTTGCTCTGCAAAATGCGCAATTCAAAAAGCTGATGTTGCGCGGTTGGGACGTGCCCTTTTACAAGCGGCTCTGGAGCGCGAGGGGGATCGAACCGGGCGACATCAAGGGCCTCGACGATATCACCAAATTGCCTGTTTACGACAAATCAGACCTGATGGCCTCGATTGCCGACTTCCCGCCCTATGGCGATTTTGCAGGGCTTGGTGGGGGCGATCGTCCGCCTTCCATCCTGCACACAACCAGCGGCACTACAGGGCGTCCGCAGACATTGCTGTTCGGCCCCAAGGGCCGCGAGGTTGGCAATCTGCTGGTTGGCCGCATGTATCGCTGGCTTGGGTTGCAGCCTGATGACGTGGTTCATTCGGTCTATGGGCATGGCATGATCAATGGTGGCCATTATATCCGTGAGGCTGTGACGCATTTCACCAACTCGATCTTCCTGTCGGCTGGCACCGGAATCGAAACCCGTTCGGTCAATCAGGTTAATCTAATGGCCGATTTTGGCGTGACGGTGATGGTCGGCTTTGTCGATTATATCCGCAAGCTGGCCGAAGTGGCCGGGGCCGAAGGGTTGTTCGACCGGATTAAATTGCGGATGATCATTGGCCATCTGGGCACAGAAGACCGCGCCTCGACCGAGGCAGCATGGCATGGCGCCAAAGCCTATGACTGGTATGGCGTGGGCGATACCGGAAGCATCGCGGGCGAAGGGCCGGAGCGGAACGGGCTTTATGTCTGGGAAGACGCACAGTTTCTCGAACTGCTGGATGTCGATAGCGGTGCACCCGTTGCACAGGGCGACACGGGGGATATGGTTGTGACCTGCCTCTACAAGGATGATGTAGCGCCATGCATCCGTTTCAACACGCATGACATCACTCATGAGCTGGATGGTCGCGGGGAGATTGCCTTCAAGCGCATCGCCGGGTTCAAGGGACGCAGCGACAATATGGTGAAGCTGCGCGGGATAAATCTTTTCCCGCATGCGATTGGCGCGCTGATCGAGAACCGGAGGGACTTGACCGGCGAGTATGTCTGCACTGTGGAGCGCGATACCGCGACCCAGCGCGATGATATGACGGTGCTGATCGAAAGTCGGGGCGGAACCGAAAAAGCTGATATTGCCGAAATATTGCGTCGCGGCTTAGGGGTCGATGTGCTCGTCGAGCTTTGCGCGCCGGGCGAGACAGCCGCGCTGACGCAAATTGATGTGCGTCAAAAGCCAATCCGCCTGATTGACAAAAGAGGCCTATGATCGATTTCGACGCCCTTGTTCGCGCCAATGCGCCGCTCAACGCCTTTACCGATTTTGATGGGTCGGCGGAAGGTGGGGGGGGAGCGCTTGCCGGCCTGACGGTGGGTGTGAAGGCTAATATTGCCGTGGCAGGGATGCCATGGACGGCAGGTTGTGAGGTTTATAGGGGCCGAGTAGCGCCCAAGGATGCGGCCGTGGTTACGAAATTGCGTGCAGCGGGGGCTGCCATCATTGGCATGCTCAACATGGAAGAAGCGGCGCTTGGTGCGAAGACCGACAATCCATGGTTCGGCAAGACCCAGAATCCTCACAAGACTGGTTACACGCCTGGCGGTTCTTCAGGTGGCAGCGGTTCTGCGGTCGCAGCCGGACTGTGCGACATAGCGCTGGGAACGGACACCATGGGTTCAGTGCGCATCCCGGCGGCCTATTGCGGGGTTTACGGGTTCAAGCCAGCGCAGACATCAGTCAGTCAGGAAGGGCTGGAGCTGGCCGAGGAATGGCTCGATTGTATCGGCCCGCTGGCACGCAGCCTCGATCTGCTCGAAAGCGCTGCCCGCGTGATGACCGATTTTGGCGATGGCGATGCTGCCAGCGGTCCTTTGGTAACGCTTGCGGAAACTGGGGTCGACTGCGAGCTAGAAGTAATCGAGAAATTCCGCGATGTCATCCGACTTGCAGGCAGCGAGATCGCCGTGGCGCAGCTCGCACATCCGCTTTCGCGCATCCGCTTTGCTGGGTTCATCAAGACCTCCAAAGCCATGGCCGCCCATTTTGCCGATGCCGGTCAGGACAAGCTGTCGGCCAATCTGCAAAAGCTGCTGACCTATGGACCCAAGCGCAGCGATGCCGACTGGGCCGAGGATCAGGCGATCCTCGCCGAAACCGCACAGGCGGTGCAGGATATCGTCGCCAAACACGCTGCCATAATCCTGCCTACTGCGCCACAGGGCGCTTTCTCGCATAGCGAGGATGCACCGGCCAATCAGGCAGATTACACTTGCCTTGCCAATATCGCGAACTTGCCTGCGATCAGCCTGCCGATGGGCGTGGATGATGCGGGGATGCCGCTGGGCCTGCAAATTGTCGGGCGCACTGGCCACGAAGCGGATTTGTTCCAACTGGCGCGGGAATTTGATGCTAAGCTTCAGGCCTATCGCCGCCCCGACCATTTTCTGGCAAAGTAACAAGAGGAGAGAGCCATGCGCATCATCGTTTATTTCAAGCTGAAGGCCGGCGCGTCCATTGCGGACTATGAAAATTGGGCGAAGACCCGCGACATTCCCGGCGTCAACGCGCTGGGTTCGATCAATGGCTTCACCATCCACAAGGCGACGGGCGTGTTCGGCTCAGACGAAAAGCCGGAATATGACTATTTTGAAATCATCGACATCACCACCATCGATAAATTTGTCGCCGACATCTCGACTGCGGAATTCCAAACCGCCGCCGCGCCGTTCCAGGATTATGCCGACAATCCCAAATTCTTGCTGACCGAGGATCTCTAAAGCCATGGCGGACAAGTTTTCCGGCAAGACCATCGTCGTCACTGGCTCCGGTAAGGAAAAGGGATTAGGCCAAGGGGTATTGCAGGCTTTTGCGAGCGAGGGCGCCAATTGCGTCGTCTCCGACCTCAGCATCGACGCCGAAGCCGAAGGCGTTGCCGCTGAGTTGCGCGGGCGCGGTGCTAAGGTCGCGACCATTGCCTGTGATGTATCCGATGCCACGCAGTGCAAGGCGCTGGTCGATCAGGCGACGGCCGAATTTGGCGGCATTGATATCTTCGTCAATAATGCAGGCATCGGCTTTCTGATGAAGCCATTGCTGGAGGTTGATACCGCAAAGGAATGGGACCGCGTCATTTCGGTCAATCTCTCGGGCGCTTTCTATTGCACACAGGCGGCAGCGAAGGCGATGGTGGCCGCAGGCAAAGGCGGGCGCATCATCAACATCGCCTCGCAAGCCGCCAAAACCGGCTTTCCGCATCTGCCCGCTTATGTTTCCTCCAAACATGGCATGGTTGGCCTGACGCGTGCATCGGCACTTGAGCTTGGCGCGCATGGCATTACCGTCAATGCCATTTGCCCTAACCATGTGACTACGGGATTAGGCGCGCAGCAGAATGAATATTTCTCCAAGCTGCTCGGCTTTGAAACGGTCGAGGCCTATGTCGCCAATATGAGCGCGAAGAACCCGATGGGGCGGCCCGGCCTGCCATCTGACACCGCAGCAGCCTGCCTTTGGCTCGCAAGCGATGACGCCTTTTATGTGACCGGCGAGGCCCTCAACGTCTCCGGCGGGGAGGAAATGCACTGATGCGCGAAGAACGGATCTACTGGCCGAACGGCGCAAAAATGGCGCTCAGCATTGTCGTCAATGTCGAGGAAGGCAGCGAGATGACCGTCGCGCGCGGCGACCGCGGGATGGAGCCGGTTGACGAACTGGGCATCCACATCAAATCACCAATCCGCAATTATGGCAACGAGAGCAACTATCTCTATGGCATTAAGGCAGGCGCGCCTCGCATCGTGAAGCTGCTTAAGGCCTATGACATCATGGCCAGCTGGACAGTTGCCGCGCTGTCCTTAGAAAACCATCCGGAAATTGGTGCCGCCATAGCGGAGATGGAGCATGAACCAGTCAGTCATGGCTATCGTTGGGTGCATCAATTCAAGATGGATGAGGCCACCGAGCGTGACTTTATCCGCAAGGCTGTAACCTCTATCGAGAAAACGACTGGCACGCGGCCTTACGGCTGGCTCTCGCGCTATTTCCACACTGACAATACACGCCGACTGCTGATCGAAGAAGGCTTCGATTATCATATGGACAATTATTCGGGCGATATTCCCTTTTGGGACAGGGAGACGTTGCCAGGCAAACCGATTGCCATCGTGCCTTATCAGCTCGACAATAATGACATGAAAATGTGGACTGACCCGGCGATGACGCCCGAGCAATGGCTGGCTTATGCCAAGCATAATTTCGATCAGGTTTACCGCGAAGGCGAAGAGGGCAGTCCCAAAATGATGAGCCTTGGGCTGCATTTGCGGATTATCGGCAGGCCTGGCCGGATTTGGGCGCTGGAGGAGTTTTTCCAGCATGTCCGTAAGCATTCGGATGTCTGGATCACGACGCGGCACCAGATTGCGAAGCATCTCGCGGTGGTAGATCCCGCATGACCCTGCACCTGGACAAAGACGGGAAAATTGCGCATTTGGTCATTGACCGGCCCGACAAGCGTAATGCTTTTAATCAGGAGATGTGGGATTTCTTCCCCTTGCTGCTCGCTGACGCGATGGCTGATGACGCCATCCGCGTGATGATCATGCATGCGAGCCAAAGGGACAGCGCCTTTTGTGCAGGCGCGGACATTGCCGAATTCGGCGCAGGCGCGCAGGACCCTGCATGGCGCGCCGCCAATCAGGCTTCGATCAACAAGTTGCAACACGCACTGGCCCGCGCACCCAAGCCAACCATCGCAATTGTTGACGGCGATTGTGTCGGCGGCGGTTGCGGCCTTGCGATGGCGTGCGATTTCCGCATCGCCGGGCCAGCCGCACGCTTTGGTATTACGCCTGCCAAGCTGGGTCTTGTCTATCCGCTGCATGACACCAAGCTGCTGGTCGATCTGGTTGGCCCGTCGCAGGCGAAGCGACTGCTCTATACGGCGGCCTTGATCTCTGCCGCTGAGGCGGAAAAAATCGGGCTGGTCACGACGCTTGCCGATCAACCTTATGATGCGGCGATGCAGCTTGCGACACAAATGGCCGAGGTGTCGGGGCAAAGCCAAATGCTCTCCAAAAGGCAAATCCAGCGCATATTGGACGGGCAGGCGCATGATGATGCAGAGACGCTCGCCGAGTTCAGTAACGCCTTTGACAGCGCCGATTTCAAGGAAGGCGTCAGTGCGTTTCTTGCCAAGCGGAAGCCGGAGTTCAAATGAGCGAGCCCATCCAGCATGGCAGCATCATTGGCGGCGTTGTGGCTACGCCCGATCTAGATGCGGCACTGACCGACTATCAGGGCAAGTTGGGCTTTACCTTTTTAGAGCAAGGCGTCGTTCCCGAAGAACTTGCCCGCGCTTGGAACATTGCAGGCCTCGCGGGCAAGCGCATGGCAACGCTGCAGCCAACCAGCGGCGCGCATTGCTTGATCCGGCTGATCGAGCAGCCGATTCCCAACGATTTCGTGCCAACGACAACCTACGGCTGGACATCCTATGAAATCACCGTGCAGGATGTGTTTGGTTGGCCCGCGAAAATAGAAGGCAGCGGCTTCGACATTATCGGCCCGCCGAAAGAGATTCCGGGGCTCCCCTATTTTGTTGCGATGCAGGTGCATGGGCGCGGCAAGGAAATGCTCTATTTCAACGAGACGCGTTCGGCCACGCCATCAAACGACCTGCCCTTCGCAAACTCGCCGATGGACCATATCTTCATCGTCATTCTCGCCACGCCTGACCGCGAGGCGACTGTCGCCTGGTATAGGGACGTGCTCCATCTCGATGTTGGAGATACCTACACCATCTCTTATTCGATGATAAACAACGCCTTTGGCTTGCCGTCGGACAATATGTCATCGCTAACCATGGTGCAAAATGGGCGGATGCCAATTGTCGAGATTGACGACTACCCGCCCCAAACCAAGCTACGCCGGGCCGACCCCGGCTGCCTGCCACCGGGCAATAGCCTCGTTACGCTGATAGTCGATAGTCTCGACGCGATTGAAACGGATTGGATCGGCCGGCCTGCGTATCTCCGCGGTCCACTTTATGCCGGAAGCCGTTCGGCGACCGTTTTGGGCCCCGCAGGTGAACTGCTGGAGCTCGTCGAGCGCGCCTGATTATTTCCGGTGCTGCCCGGCCTGCCATTGGCTTTCATCAAACAGGCTTGAGGCGCTATTGAAGGGTTTGTCCTCCAGCGCAGTCGCCAGACTGTCATTCCAGCGATTGAGAAAGCCGAACATCGAAATCACTGCCATGATCTCTGTCATTTCCCGCGCGGTGTAATAGTTCGACAGCCGCTCAAAATGCGCATCGGTGACGGCGCTGGGCGTCTGCCCCGCCGCGAAAGCCACATCAAGCGCGGCGCGTTCGGCATCGGAGAAGAGATCGCTGGTCTGATAGCTCCAGACAGCCTTCACCTTCTCCTCATCAACGCCCAGATCAATCGCGCCCAGCGTCGTGTGCGCCTTGCAATATTGGCAGCCAGCGGCAGCGCTTGTCACTGCACCGATCAGGCGCTTCGTTCCGTCATCAATGGCGCTTTCGCCGTAAATCACGCTGACTAACCCGCGAAAGGCGCCGAGCAATTCCGGCCAATGCGCCATAGTCATAACTGAATTGGGGACGTAGCCCATTAGCTGCTTTGAGAACTCCAATGCCGTTTGGGTTTCGGCAGGGAGCTCTTCTGTCGTCAGAGGTTTGATTCGTATCATGTTTATCGTCCGCCGTTGCGTCTATTGACTACCATATCTTGCCGCCAATCCATTCGCCAGCGGCCGGCATGAACTCATCGATCTCGATGCTCTCCCAAAATCCGGCGGCGAAATAGGGATCGCGCTCTATAAAGCCCCAAGCATCGTCGGCATCAATCGCTTTGAGGATCAGCAACGAACCGACAATATTGCCATCGGTATCCTTGATCGGACCAGCCACCAGATATTGATCCAGATGGTCTTCCACATTTTTCAGATGCCCGGGGGTTGCCGCTTTCCTGACATCTACGCTTCCGGGCCTGTCGCGGCAATAGATGGCATATGCCTTCATTTATGGTTGATCCAGAAACCGGATGATTTCCTTTGCGGTCTCCGCGGCCAATTGATCGAGCACGCCTTTGATAATATCTAGCCGTTCAACAAGCTTGGCACCCGGTATATTGGCGGCGGCCCATCGTGTTGCTTCCAGCAAGTCAGATTGGCTGGCGAGCACCAACGTCTCATGGCTTATCTGAGGCATTCGGCCATAGACGTCATAAGTAAAAGCCGCATCAAACGAGGCATGCATATCCCGACCAGCCCGCAATTGTTCGGCAAACATCTCCAGTGCGCGGGCAGGGCCTTGGGCCTCTAGCCGGGTGATGATACCCCGCTTCCAGGGCTTTTCGAGACACTCTTTATCATCGCTGATTTCAAATGGCTGCGCAGACATAGCACGGTATTTTGCGCTGGTTTCGGCATTGAATGCCGGCACGTCCGCAAGCGCCAGTTTACGGATACGGTGGGATGCCATCAATGACATTTCGCCAGCAACCAGATTGCCAGTGTGAAAGCCGGTTAGATCAACCGTCCCGCCGCGCGTCAGATCATCCATGACGGCGAGCATCGCTTCGGCATATTCGGAAATGGACGGATGCGCTTTGAACGGATCGGAGCCGCCATAGCCGGGATAATCGGGCGCAATCACCCGGCGGTTCTGCGCCAGCATTGGCATGACGTTGGTATAGGCGAGCCCGCTAAATGGGCTGGGATGAAGGCAATAGAGATCCGGCATTGTCGCCTCTCCTACCGCATCCATCATGCGCCAATGGATTTGTCCGAACGGGCCGTCGGTATAGCCTTTCCTCATTCGGTGGTGACCCCAAGCCGGTCCATCTGTTCACGATAAAGCCGCTTCGTCAACGGCATCATCAACAGCGGTGCAATGGCGAAGATGACCGGCACGGCTGCGACGGCATAGCGCAGATTATCCTCGCCAAAGACGCCGCTGGAAAGCTCACCCACCGCGATGGGGCCCAGCGAACCGAACCAGCTGATCGCCAGATAATAGAGCGCCACCACCTGACCGCGAATTTGTGCGGGTGTGATCACCAACAACGACGTGACACCGATGGCCGACACAATCCCGATGCCGATTGTGTTGATGCACAGCAACGCAAAGGCCAGCTCTGCAGTCGGCATGAATAGCGGGATTACGCCCGACGGGATCATGATAAAAAAGCCGATATAGAGGATATGTAGCGAGGCGTCCTTCACACCCTTTTTCGTCCACCAGTCAGAAATCGAACCCATGATCATCATGTTGAGCGGTCCGATAAGCAGCAGCGCAATTCCATTCACATAAGCATATTTCTGCGGTGACCATCCCCAAGTACGCTCAAATGTAGGGGCAAGGAAACCTTGACTGTAGGCAATAGCTGTCATCGCGCAAATGACTAGGACAAAGCCAATGTAGAGCGCCTTGTTGTCCCAGAGATATCTGAGCGCATCCGTAAAACCACTGCCGCTGATTACATCAGAAGAGGCCGCGGCAGGCCGGCGGGCAGGCTCTTTCATGAGCAGGAAGATCAGGGCCAATAGCAGTCCAGGCAGGCCGACGATGATCATCGTATAGCGCCAAGGCGAAAGCTCCCCAAAGAATGGCAGCGACTGGTTGCCGCTGGATGCTGTCCATGCGATCACGGCGCCGCTGAGTAGCGACGCCAGACCTGCGCCAATCGGCAAAGCCGCGGAATAAAAGGCAATGGGCTTGCCGCGTTTCTCTGTCGGGAAGCTATCGCCGATCATGGAGAAAGTGGCGGGGCTCAGCGTGGCTTCGCCAATGCCCACACCCATGCGTGCGGTGAAGAGCTGCACAAAATTCTTCGCCATACCGGTCGCAACCGTTGCTAAGGACCAAAGCGCGACCCCGATAGACACAATCCATAGCCGTTTGCCACGATCCACCAGCCAGCCCATGAAGATACCGACAAAGCCGTAGACCAAAGTGAAGGCGCTCAGTAGCCAGCCGATCGAGCGGTCGGAGAGATCAAATTCCGCCTTTATCGGTTCGATTAAAAGGCCGAGGATGTAACGATCCACAAAGCTGAAAATATAGCCGACGGTCAACATCACCACTAGGAACCAGCCCGCGGCGGCAGACGGATAGGGTTTGACGGATTCGGCTGCAGCTGCTTGTAGGTCAGTATCGCTCATACTTTTCCCTTCCCCTGCCAACGCTGCTACTGGGCTTCTGGAATATTGTAGATAACCACCAGATTGTCATCAAAGTCAACAATTCCAATCTCTCGCCCGATGCGGCCGTCATGGGTTTCAAGGCGGCCTTCTTTATAGACATGCAACCCAAGAGCGCGTGACTTTTCCATCACCATGTCGCAGTCAGCTATGTCCAGCACAATGGCGCTGCGGCGGGGATAACCGCTAGGTAGCGGTGCGTTCTTGATTTGGGACAATGCCATCACCCGCGGCTGGTTTGGCAGTGAGAGGATCGCAAAACCCAGCTCGGCGCCATCGGGAATTTCAAATAGCGGGATCGAATAGCTGTCCGGATTATGGCCCTTTCGGTAGGTCACTTCGAAACCAAGCACGCCTTCATAAAAGGTCAGCGCGCGGTCGATATCTTCCACGCAGTAATTGGCACGCTGAAATCTGGTCGGTTGTTTCTCTGTCATCTGTTGTCCTTAAATCCATTCACTGGGTTCGCCGCGAACCGAGCCGCATTGCACCCCGACATTCCCGCCGAAATAAAGTTTGGCGAGTGCGCGGGGCATGTTCTGAAAGCCTTGCTCAATGTCCTGCACAGGCTTCAGCCTGCCGTCTTTTATCCAGCCCGAAAGGTCATCCATTACCTGATCCCAGACATTGAGATAGTTATAGACGAAGAAGCCGCGCATTGTGCTTTCGGTGCGGCGCAGGCGGGCATAGTTGGTGAGGCCAAAAGGCTCGCTCCTTGTATATTCGCTGATCGAACCGCACAGCACGATGCGGCTATGCATGCGGAGCCGTTCGAGGCACGCGGCCAGCGTTTGGCCGCCGACATTGTCGAAATAGAGATCGATGCCATCGGGTCGCAGCGCATCAAGCCGTTCGCTTATGTCCTCGGCCTTATAGTCAATCGCAGCAGAGCAGCCATGGTCGAGGATGAAGGTGCATTTTGCTGCGCCACCCGCAAGCCCTACAACATCGCAGCCAACGACATTGGTTGCTATTTGGCTAACCATCGAACCGACGCCGCCTGCAGCGCCCGAAAGGACCATTAGATCACCAGGCTTTGGATCGCCGCAGGCAAAAAGTCCTGCATGGGCGCTCAGGCCCGTCATCCCCAGAACACCGGCGCCTAGAGCAGCGGGTAGGCCGTTGTTCGGCATCCGGATCATTTTCTCCTGATCCGTCATCGCGCTGACTTTATAGGTTTGCCAGCCAATCTGCCCCTGCACCATCTCACCTTCATGCCAATCGGGGTGTCGCGACACGATCACTTGCGAGACGCCGCGCCCGGGGATCAGGCCGCCAATTGGCCGCACGCCTTCTCCAGACGGGTCCAATCCAGCCATGTACATCCGCATCAGGGGGGCCAGCCCCAGATAATGGGTTTTCAGGAGCACCTCGCCTTCACCGGGCTCAGGGATTTCGCTTACGGCCCATTCGTAATCCTCAGGCTGCACATTGCCTTCGGGGCGACGCGCGATGCGCCACTGGTAATTTGCATCATCGTCAATTTTTAATGTATCGGCAAAGCAATCAAAGGCAGAGAAATCAATCATCAATCGTGGATTTTCACTACTTCGTTAACTTCAAAGAAATATCCATCCAGATCCCAGAAGGAGCAGCCGATCATGTCCTTTTTCTTGCCATCGGCGCCGGTCACGGTCCAATTGCGCGGTTCGCAGTGAATGCGCGATCCTAAAGCGCGGGCGCGTTCGAGGGCAGCCTTCGCGTCATCGGACGCAACCACAAATATCGGTGCGCCAAATTGAATTTCGGCAGGCAATTCTTTGGGCGCATCTTGCTTCGGCTCGATCCACTCGAGTAGGCCGATCATACCGATCATGTCATCTTCACATTTCAGGATGACCAGCCGCGTCTGATCTCCCTTCTTGCCTGCCGCCAACTGGGTGCCGGAAAGCGTGAAGGGCGTATCCATCCATGCGGTCATGCCAAAAACCTGTTCGTACCAGTTCTTCGCCTTGTCGCCGTCGCGGACTATCAGGGTGGTGCGTTTGATAATGTTAGCCATTGATTTTTGCTCCCTCGATTAAAAGCACCTGGCAATCGGCGATGCCCTCGCGAAGTTTTTTAACTTCCTGATATTCCGTGCTGTTCCAGAAGGCCTGGGCTGCGCCCTTATCCCGCCATTCGGAGATGACCATCGACGCGCCCGCGCCAAAATCGCCTTCCAAAAGCTCGGCCCCGGGGCCGCGCAGTACATATTTCCCGCCCATTTTTTCGACCAATGCACCAGCCGCCGCGCCATATCCTTGGATAAATGCGTCGCGGTCAGATATCTTGGCAGTTACGATCATATACGCTGGCATAAGGGATTTGCTTCTCTAATTTGTCCGGACAACTTAGCGTGCTTATGGCGCTTTGCAATGTTTATTCCGGGTCATTCTCATCCAGAAATGCACGGGTTGTTTGGGCAAGCTTTCCGGTATGAAGGTCAAAGCCGCCATAGGCGATGTCCGCAAAATGGATGATTTTCGCATTGCCAAATAAAGGCCTGGCAGCTTCGGTCTCGGCTTTCAGGCTGCCGGCCACAGTAATAAGCATAACGGGCTGGCTAAGCAGCGGGATGCGTTTGTCGCTCTCATACGAGAAAACAGCATGATAGGCTTTCCAGCAATTGGGATAGCATTGCATCGAATCATTGAAATGGTCTTGCGCTCTTGCAAGTGGTAGGCCCGAAGGCACGGCGATTGACGAGAATTCCCATTTGCTTTTGAGATGCGATCCATCGTCATTGATCGTTTCAGGCACAGCATTGCGTTTATAGGCTTTCTCTCGCTCTTCGCCGGCATAAAATGGCAGTCCGGGCAGAACGAGCCTGCGCACAAGCTTTGGCTGCTGCACTGCCAGTTCAATCGCAATCAGCGATCCGGTATGATAACCCAGCACATCAACGGAACTGCCTCGCTCGCCTCTAATTCCCAACGCATCTAGCGCCGCGCTCGCCGACTTTGCATAATCCTGAATGGTAGGGAGCTCCCCTGGCGCTGCAGAATCGCCATAGCCCGGTGTGTCGATCGCTATCACCATGCGGTCATGAGCCATCAGGCGCATAAATGAATGGAAATAATCACCCGAATAGGGAACGGGATGAAACAGGATCAGGGGCGGGCGACTGGACCGTGTGGCTGGCCTGGCAATGCGAACATGGATTTGGCCAAAAGGGCCATCGACAAAGTCACGCTCTATTGTTTCCGGCATATTGTGGGAGCCATTGCGGGCCTTTTCCGATGCAAGGGCTGGTGACGCACAAGCAAAAAGAGCAATAATTACAGCATGTAGATATGGCAATATCTGTAACAGTCTCATCATTGGCCTCTGCAATGTCGTAGGGCATGTTGAATCAAAAACGCCAACAGCGTTGCATTTATGTGACAATAGTTCAATCGAAAGCGGATAAAAGTAATATTTGTCTGGACAAATTATTTTGGCAAGATAAATCTAGCAGTGGTTACAAATTTTGGAGCGGGGGCTACTGTTATGAAACGTTTTTTGAAAATTTCTTTGATGGCTGCAACGGCGATAACAAGCGCGCCGCTTTGGGCGCAGGAAGCTCCGGCAAATACCGCGGCAGAAGACGCAGACGTCATCATTGTTACCGCGCGTAAGAAGGAAGAAACGCTTCTTGATGCGCCTTTGGCTGTTACCGTTGTCGGGCAGCGGGAACTGGAAAGTGCAGGTTTTCAGGATATAACGCAAATCACTAGGGCGGCGCCAGGGGCCTTTGTTGAGCCTAATGGCGATGGCCAAAATGCTGCGCGTATCGATTCGACGCCGCGCTTTCGTGGTGTCACCGTCATCAGCAGCAGCCGGTTACAGCAGACAGCGACAGTGTTTTTGGATGGCATTTACATGTCCAGCGGCGCGCAAACCGTCGGCATCAATGAATTGCAGCGCGTTGAAATCATCAAGGGGCCGCAGTCCGCCCTGTTTGGCCGTAATACGTTTGCAGGTGCGATCAATTATGTCACGAAGGATCCCAGCGACGAGTGGCGGGTCGATGTGAGTGCGACGGGCGCGACCCGCAATGAGTATAACTTTGCCGCTGGCGTCGAAGGACCTCTTTTCAGTGGCGTTTCTTTCCGATTGGGCGGTAATTACGATGATAAACAAGGCCACTTTGCCAATGCTGCGGTCCCTGGGCAGCACATAGGCGACCAATCGCAATGGTCAATCAACGGAACGCTGATGATTGAGCCCAGTGATGGCATTCGTTTGAAATTGCGCGGTTCCTATCAGGAGATCGATGACGGCGTATCCGCCTCGATTGCACATTTTGGCACTAATCAGCATAATTTCGGTGGGTTCGCGATTGTTAACGGCATCGCCAACCAAGCCGATTCAATTGTCCCTCGTCTACCAGACTCCCTCGCCTCGTCGGGCCGCGGTGAATCGGTGTTTAAAGGACGGATCACCCAACCCCCCGCCAATCGGATCGGAATGAACACCGCGCCTGCCAATATTAAGACCTTTATGGATAAGCTCCGCAGCGATGCTCGCTTGGCGCCTACCGACGCCGTTTACCGGTTTAAATATAACCCGTTCACGCTCGATGATTTCGGTCTCAATCTGTCTTCGGTGCGGCTGAGCGCGGTCGGTTCGGCCGATCTTAGTGACAATATCCAGCTCAACTTTTTGGCGGGCTATAACCGTGAACAGTTCGGCTTTTTCAACGACTATGACGCGACCCCCGATGACAGCTTTATGTCCTGGACAGGCCGCGATACGGAGGATTTGACACTCGAGGGCCGGCTGTCCGCGGCGCTTTTCGACGACAAACTGAATGTAGCGGTCGGCGCAAGTTTTGTTAAACTCGACATGGACGACTTATCCGGTACGGCAAGTACCATGGCAAGCACAATTGGCGCTTTTTTCGCCCCTCCGTATTTCTTTTCAGACATTTTCAGGTCCGATCCATTTGTTACGGGCTCTGAAACAACGGGCTTCTTCGGATCGCTTGATTATGCGTTTACCGACCAAATTTCGTTGACGCTTGAAGGTCGTTTCCAAAAAGACGTATACAGCAACTCAAGCGTTTTATTTTCGCCAGGCGAGATCAATAGCTTCATTCCACGAGCGACGCTGCGCTATCAGCCATCAAACTACACCACGCTTTATGCGACCTATTCTGAAGGCAACCTGCCGGGCGGCTTCAATTCGGAGGTAGGCGGGTTAAGCGCCAATGCACTTGCTGAACTGCTTGTATTGGCGCAAGATGCCAGAAGTATTTTTGGCGAGGAGCAACTCATCAACTATGAGTTCGGCTGGAAGCAGCAGGATCCAAGCGGCATGTTCGGCTTTAATCTTGCCGCGTTCTACATGCAGCGGAAGGATGAAATTTTCAGTTCGATTCAAGTAATAAAAGAAGACCGTCCGGGCTTTGCCAATCCTACCCGGACAGTCAGTTTCATTTCAAACGGCGCAAGCACGGATATTTATGGTGTGGAACTTGATGCGACTTTCAACATAAGCGAAAAATTGTCTCTGCAGGGATCATTTGCTTATATTGATGCAAAAATTGCATCATTCCCAGCAAATGGTGGAACCGGAGATTTCGGTGATATTTTTGGTTCTGGCGTCAGCATCGCAGGGCAAGAGGCACCCCGCTTTCCGCCTTTAACGATGTCACTCGGCACTAACTACGAGGATGATGTAGACGCCTTTGGCGGCCTATTTGAAACTTGGTATTTGCGGGGCGACGTGTATTTTACCGGCGACTATTTCGATAGTAACGCCAATGTCGCGAGCGTCCCAGAGGCGACGGAAGTAAATCTGCGCGTAGGCCTAAGAGGCGAGACTGTAAACGTCGAGTTATTCGCGACAAATTTGTTCGAAACATCTGTGCCGACAACCGCATTCAACTTCGCAGATCTCAGCTTTGGCACCCGCGCCCGATCAGGTGGGTTCTTCAACTTTGGTCGTGAAGGTGACCGCGTTGGTCTTCGCGACAAGCGGCAATTTGGCCTGAAGGTGAAATACACCTTTAAATAAGCAGGTTTTCCTGCCGCAATAGATGAAAAGAAAAGGCACCTCACGCGGGGTGCCTTTTCCTCTGTCGATGGGCTAGACAGCAGCGATTTGCCAGATACCGCCTAGAGCTTTTCAAGGACCATTAGCGCCGCGCGCTCCCCGCTCTCCAGCGCGCCTTCCATACCTGACGCCAACCGTGCCATATGTTCACCAGCAAAATGCAACCTTCGCCCGCGATGCTGTACGGTAGCCGCGAGTGATGCGCCAAGGCCTGTCCCGATGTGATGGTAGATACCGCCCGCAAAGGGCTGCTTCTGCCAGCTGAAGATATCTAAATATTCTAGCTTTCCCTGCGCTGAGGGCCTGATCCTCTCAATGCGGCGGATCATCTCCTTACCCGCAGTTGCCGGCTCCATTCTATCAAGCGCTTCTGCTCGCGGACCGTTGAGCCAAACCTTAAGCAGGGGCGGGTCACCATCGAGCGCAAAGACGCGCCCGATCAGTGGATCGTCAGTCCAGATAGTCTCCGGCAGTCCATCACCCTTCCAGAAGGAGGTACTGGCATGCAGGAAGGCGAAGCTTGCCTTGGTATAAGGCAGGCGCTCAATGGTGCTTCGGAGTGCCTCGGGCAGATTTGCATCAATAGAGATACCACGCAGCGCCGAAAAGGGTATGGTGCACACCACCTGTTTGGCACGGAGCCTTTTCCCATTCGCCAGCATGACTTCAACGTCGCCTGCTTGCTCACTTATGGCCTTCACGGGCGCGTTCATCATGATATCTGACCGTAACTCTGCCATCATCGCATCGGTCATCCGCTGAGAGCCGCCGCGCACATATTTGGTTGGGCCGGGATTGGCCTGGGCTGCTGCCCCGTATGCCGCCAATGTCCGCTGCATGTGCAGCGTAGACAGCTCGGCAAGCGTGCGACCATTTAGATTGCTGTCCATCAGCCGGATGGCCTCGTCGGACGCGCCATTCTGCCGGAGCCAATCGGCCAGTGACATATCAATGGCCATGCCGCCTGTCATCCAATCCTCTACATTGGCGATTTTCGGAAGCTTTCGAAGCATACTAAAGAACAAGGCGTCCGGCTCAACAGCCTTTTCGGCGGGGGCAAGCCGGTTTTGCGGATGGGCGGCCCATGCCTCTTTCAAGAAGCTTGCACCGCCAATGCTATATAGATTTCCCGGTTTGGATGACGCGGGCAGATAGCGTTCGACTTTCAGCCGGTCTGCGATGCTGTTAAATCGCTGATAGGATGCACCTACCTGGATGCCGCCGGCATCGGGCGCGCCGGGCAAGCGATCAAGCGTATGAACCCGACCACCTATTCGATTATTTCCTTCGATCAACAGAACCTTAAAACCGGCATTTCCCAGAAGCGCTGTTGCATGAAGCCCTGCCAGTCCAGCTCCAATGACAATGACATCGGCATCAGTGCTGGATAGTCTGCGTGGAGCAGCCCCGATGAGCAACGATGCGCTTAATCCTCCGATAACAGCGAGCCGTCCAATTGCAGGCATATTAACTTTGTTCATAAGGCAATGTTGACAACAGTATGACCATAGAGGCAAGTAAAATTTGTCCGGACAATCGAATTAGCGTTGGGCATTTTTAGAAACGGGTCAGTAGCCATGCTGTTGCTCGTCTGCAGTAATTTATTGTCAGCCAAAGACGTGGAGCCTGACGGGATGGCAATCCTTGCCATGGCTCGTGCGGCAGCGGGGGGAGAAACATGAGCCGGCGCTGAGACGCTTGTGCTGTCTGGCCATGGGCGCAAAGCAGAACGGCCGCAAATAATCTGGCCTTTGGGGATGACTATGTTCGCTAAACTCTTCGCAATTATTTGCTCTTAATGTTTGCTGACGACCAGTGAATATGAATTATGCGCCACTGCCCTTCGGTTTTGCGTAGCACCATTGTTTCAACCGACCGACTGTTTACCGGACGATCCCGAAAGGTTCCCTTTACGACTTCAACGCTCATAACGGATGAGAAGTTTCCGTCGGAAGCGATCGTTTGGCTGATGGGCGTTCTAGTTGTTGCGGCACTGAAAGCCGCGTCGGAATTCAGATGGTGCGCTTCATACTCGGCCCGATTTCGTTCGACCCCACCGGACTCGAAAATGACGACATCGTCTGCCATCAGAATGAGCGCTGCTTTGGTGTCGCCACGCTTCAGCGCAGCATGGAACGCATTTACAACTTCGGTTGCGGTATCGGCAGCATCTGATTGGAGCGACTGGTTAGCCACCGATGACATCGCATTGGCATCGGCATCGGCATGAATGGCTGCCAACAATAAAGGCGTTACCGCTAATCCCAAAAGGCGTGCTGTTCGCACAACGGCACCATGCTGGATTTTCATAACCTTATACCCCTCGTTAGTGAACTTAAATGGCCGTTTTTAGTGGGCCAACGGCGACATCATGCCAATGAAAGCGACCAGCCCGAGCACTGCTAGAGCCAAAGTGACCTCTGCCGCAAGGCTGGTCCGCAATTTTGCAAGGGTAGAACTAATATCGACCGATTGCGGGGCGGCTGGAAGTCGACGCCCGAGCAGTGCGTTCCGCGCAGCGAACAAAAGCATGAAGCCGACCAGCGCAATCTTGGCGACAAGAAGCCACCCATAATTCGTTTTCAACACGTCAGCACTGTTGTGCAACCCGAAGATAAGTTGCGCGTTAATTATCCCCGTGATGCCAACCACGCAAACAAGCAGTGAACCCAGTGGAGCGAACCGATGCATGTCAGAGAGTAAGGATACAGGCGCAAAAAGGTGGGGCTGGCGGCGAGCAACCCTGGTCAAGTGCAAAAACCAGCCAATAGCTCCAATCCAAAGACCAGCGGCTAATAGATGTGCCGCATCGTTCAACCTGTGCACTGTACCCAATGTCCCTTCTGTCGCAGCAGCGTGACCATTCCAGGCAAGGGTAGTGAGAGCCAATCCGAACAGCAGGGCGGCAACCGAAACGGCAGTTAATGTTCTTCCAAACATCATCAAAATGGCGGCTGCAAGCAGAAGTAGAAGCCGTACCAGAAACGCCCAACCAATACTGGTCGACATCACCATAGCCTCGATCGTGGTCCACTCTAGTTGCCAGACAGGCTGCGCCATCATGGCAGCGATACTCAAAAACATTAACGTGATGGTCAGGACAGGTGCCACTACTGCAGCAAGCGCCAGTGCACCGTTATCCTTACACTGAGGCCGCTGCGCCAATGTTTCGCGTAACCCAATGCAGCGAAAAGCCGTGATCCCAAACAGCCCCAATAACAGCGTGTAATGGGCAAAACGCAATAATGGATATAGCCAGTCGTCCACGGTGAGGAATTAGCTGACTTTAAAGCTGACTTTTCCAGTCATGCGGTGACCGTCTGCACCTGCCGCCTGCCACCGGACTTCATAGCTTCCTGCACGAAGCGGTTGGCGCAAGCTCAGAGTTAAGGTCCGATTATTGTTCGACCAGCTTGGCGTGAAATTGCGGATTACCATTTCACCATGGTTTTTTACGCCGGGCATTGCAGTCATCACGATGCTGGCGACGGCAGTTGGCGTGAGCATGCCTTCAGAGAAATTTAACTGAACCACTCGCGGCTTCGCGACCGTAGTGCCCTCAGCAGGTGTTGATGACATAATCTTGCTGTGCGCCAACGTCGCGGTCGGGCTGATAAGGGCTGCTGAGGCGAGTGCCAAACTCGCTACCAGGGAGAAATATTTCATAACATTATCCTTTTATCTCAGAACCAGAAACGGACGCCGACAACATAATTTGTGACCGATGGATCCTCATCGGAAGCTCGGGCAAAACCGGCGCTGCGACCCACGCGCCAGCTTTGTTCAACGCCCATATAGGGTGCAAATTCTCGTGTGATCTCGTACCGAAGCCTGACGCCAGCTTCAACACTGTCGATCCCTGCGCCGATCCCTAAGCGCGAAACATTTTGTGCAGACAGATTAACTTCTGCTCGCGGTTGTAAAATCAGCCTTCGCGTGATGCGCTGGTCAAGTTCTGCTTCAATGCGTGCCGTCATGTCGCCGCGATGCGATACAAACATCGCCGCGTCGACTTCAAACATATACGGCGCTAGCCCCTGCACACCTATAACGGCATGTGTAGTTCTATCTCCCGCCACATCCTGCCGCACACCAAGCTGCAAATCCCAAAAAGGTGCTATTGCGCGCGAATAGAGAGCTTGGACTTCAGCATCTTCAATAACCTCACCGAAATCACCTTCGCCTTCGCTTTTGAACCAAAGGCGTCTTGTCGGCCCGCCATAATAGCCCTGAAAATCCCACAGATAGCCATTATGACCACCGCGCATCTGGGCTTCTAGCCGGTCACCCTGAAACCAGAATACTGGAAAATCACCATGCGATTCCCGCAGACTTTTTCTGGAATCAAACATTGCGTCTGCACCCCAGATTGCGTCAGCTGCACGCGAAGGACCACTGCCGGCTTCGACGGGTTGCGGGGTTTCCATCATCGGACCCGGTGACACGCCAGTGCTGCTTGCTGTGTCGTTTGCAGAACCGTGCTCCATTGCGCCATGGTTCATCATATTGTGGTCCGTAGTTGGTGTAGAATTAACCGCAGATGGAGAATGGCCAGCATGGGGATCTGACCGGACTGGCGGGCTGCTCTGCGCTCCGGGAGCTAAGGCGGGCTGTCCATCGTTACCGCCATGGTCTTGCGCACGCGCGGGCACTGATAATAATGCGGTGGCGACTAACGTAACGGCAAGCAGGGGCGATTTGTTCATGTTGCGGCCCCTGGACCTACAACCGTTACCGTCTGCATCATGCCGCCATGCATGTGGTAAAGAAGGTGACAATGAAATGCCCAGTCCCCCGGCTCGTTGGCTGTCAAATCAAATTGGGCACTTGCACCTGGTTGAACCACAACAACGTTTTTACGCGGCTGGCGCATCGCACTTTCGCCGTTGACCAGTTCGAAGAACATACCATGCAGGTGAATAGGGTGCGCCATCATCGTGTTGTTCACCAGCTTGACACGCACGCGCTCGTTCCAGGCAAAACGGATCGGAATGTCGTCAACTGAACTAAACATGCGCCCATCGAACGACCACATATAGCGTTCCATGTTGCCTGTCAGATGGATCTCCAGCAATCTTGATGCCTCGCGGGTATCTTGATTGGGCTCAAGTGCAGATAGCATGCGATAGTTTAGCACACGATGCTTGACGTCCCCCAGTCCAATCCCCGGTTCGCCCATTTTATCGACCGGAGCCATAGACACCATATCGAGGCCAGGGCCAATTTCGACATCAGGTGGCAAAAGCGATTTATCGCGCATGCTCATGCCGTCCATGCTGTGACTCTTAACGGCATTCGCATCCGCGCCACCGCCATGATCCATTCCTGCATGTCCATTATGCCCTGCCGCCATGTCACTTTCAGTTGGTCCATGGTTCATGCCCATGTCGCCCATTGTAAGCAAAGGCGCATCGCGTAGCGCCGGTACAATTGCTTTCGCACCTGGGACGTTGGCTAGCATGGCGAGCGCCATACCTGATCTATCCATAGATTCGGCCACTATTGCATATGCATCAGCCTCGCCCGGCTCGATGATAACGTCATAAGTTTCAGCAGTTGCAATCTGCAGTTCATCAACCTCAACCGGTTTTACGTTCTGCCCATCCGCAGCAATAACCGTCATTGGTAAGCCGGGGATCCGCAGATTGAAAAAGGTCATGGCGGAGCCATTGATGATGCGGAGGCGAATGCGCTCACCGCGGCGGAAGAGATATTCCAGACCTTCTTCTGCGCCGCGCCCATTGGCAAGATAAGTATAGGTGGGCGCGCTTACGTCAGCGATGTCGGTCGGAAGCATGCGCATTTCTGCCCACATGCGTCTTTCTGCTCCCGACATAGGATATTTGTCGGTCCAGCTTGAGAGCTTGTCGTTGAAATAGCCTTCACCAGTGCGCAGGCGGCTCATTATGAAGTGCGGGTGAAGCGGTGTAAATTCGCTTAACAAGAGGATATAATCGCGGTCGTAGCTAACCGGCTCGGCACCAGCAGGTTCAATAATGAGCGGACCATAATGGCCCGATTGTTCCTGCAGATGAGAATGGCTATGATACCAATAGGTGCCAGACTGCCGTATCGGGAAGTCATAGGTAAACGTCTTGTGCGGCTTAATTCCTGGAAAACTGATCCCCGGAACACCATCATATTGAAACGGAACCAGAAGCCCGTGCCAGTGTATTGAGGTGTCCTCGTTTAGATGGTTCGTCACGTTAAGACGGACATTCTGACCCTCGCGTAGCCGGATAAGCGGTCCAGGTACGCTTCCATTAACCGCAATACCATGCCCACTGCGGCCTTGGACAGTCCGTCGCCCGCTGGCCACCGCAAGGTCAATTATTTCGCCACTGACTTCGTCAAAACCGACACGGATTGGTGGCCCATTGTGCCTGCGCATGCTGTGGCCCCGTGCCCACGCAGGAACGGCTGCCAGAGTTGCGCCAGCACCCAATCCAGCCAATATGCCTCGTCGCGTTAGTGAGGTATTCATTTACGCTTGCATCCTTATGAACACCAACTCTATAGGATACCCCCATAGGGTATATCAATAGAGCATTTACGTTTATGTCCAAAGATCACAGCAACACCATCAATCGCTTAAAACGGATCGAGGGTCAGGTGCGGGGCATCTCTCAGATGGTTGTCGACGACCGCTATTGCGTCGATATTCTGCATCAAGTGCAAGCGGTGAAGTCCGCGCTTGCTAAGGTAGAAAGCACAATCCTTAGAGATCATGCATCATGCTGTGTCGCTGATGCAATTGCGTCAGGTGATGTGACCGAGCAGCGTGAGAAGTTTAATGAGCTTATCGATCTGTTTGACAAGGTTAAACGTTGAGGACGGCAATCACATTAGAAGTTGGCTGATTGAGTGATTTAGCACTCGGAGAAGCTAATCCAAAGCTGTGTCATGATTGCATCATCCATCAGTGGCATTGCTTTTGGATGGCGCGACTTTTCCATTAGGCTTCAATTTATCCACGGACATCAATCTGATGGGACGTCCGTTTTTGGATAAGCTTGCTGGATCTGCGAATGGCCACAATTGGGGCAAAGGGGAAAGTGCGCATAAGTGCAATAAGCAACGGGAGACCAATGTTTCTAGTCGGCTTTGATGGAAGTACCACCTGGACTGAGAAAGGCGTCATGCCTAAAGCTGAGGCTGATGCTTACTAGGTAAGCAACTTCGGTTTTAGTATCATCAGGAAAGCGAAAAAACCTGGCTTTGCTGCACAGCGTATTCCCGATGATCGAGTTGCCGAGCACCAATCCTGGATGGTGGAATTGACCTACCCAAAAGGAAACAAGACGCTGTTTGGCGTTGATAAAAAAACAAATTTATTACGGTCGGATTTATAACGCCAAAAGGATGGCATTATCGTATTTACGATGACTTTGTCTGGATCAAAACTCCGGGTTGGCTGCTAGCCCGCCATGTCACGCTTTATTATAATGGCCTCAAAGCCAATGAGGTTTTCTGGACAGAGACTAAGGTCAATGTCAAAGTTGATCCAGCGCTTTTCAGGCCGCCTACGGCCGATCCGGGCTAGTCGTTTCGAATGATGGATCACATGCACCGCGGTAGGTGCCTGATCCTAACCGCGAAAGGTATCCTTCGTGATCTGAGATTCACGCTCGGCGCCTTCAATCGTGCAGCTTACCTGTATCCACCGCAAATTGACGCCAACGCGAGATGCATCAATGTTAGCCCAGCTGTAGCTTACGGCGCGTTCGGGATCTTCAGCTGTGTGGATATAGAGCACCTTGGAGGGCCGCGAGGTTGATGGCTGTGGCCAATAAACGGTGCGCATTCGAAACATTGCCGCAGGGGCTCCGCTTTCTCCTCCTCCGACCCGGATACGTCCACCCTGATCATGGCTCTTTAATTCCCCAACAAAATGCCAATCATCCTTTCCGCCGGGCTTCGTTTTATTCTTACGCACCGAAGCCCAGCATTTGATGGGATTGCCGCGCCGCAATTCGGTCGTGCGCTTTCCGGTGTTCAGTATTACAATGTCGGGGGCCATCTTGACAACGGAGACGCCAACGGGTGCCGGTATAGGAACGTCATAGTCATCCAAATAGGTTACCCTGCCGCTGTTGACACTAATCGTCAGCTTGGGTGGCGCTTCCTTGCCTGCCTCCGCATCAAAATATACTTCTTCCGTGTTTGAGTAGATTACCGCCGTATTCGACATCTGTGCCGTTATAGAAGCCGCTTCCGTTGAAGTTGCAGCATTGGCGCCAACGCAAGCCATCAAGGCCGCTGCGCATGAGATAAAACCGAGATTTGAGAGGCGCTGACGCATTTTGGGATAGTCCTAATGTTGTCTGGACAACTTTAACCCTTCTTTCCTATTTGGCAAACGGCTTTTTAGATATTTGGACTTGTAACGGCTTTGCGCAGGTCACTTGAGAGTTAAACACTCACACAAGGAGACCGAAGAGATGCTGAAGCTCGACTATATTGCAAGCGCTGTTCCGTATTTGAGGCGTTCCATAGAAAACGTTGAGCTAACATCACTCAGTCCGGGTACTGCGGCTATCAGTTCTTGGTAGATACGATCATAATGGGCGATATCTGCGACGGCGATCTTAAGCAGATAGTCAACATCCCCGCTCATGCGATGACATTCTATTATCTCAGGAATACTGAGTATTCCGGCTGCAAAGGACGCTATCCAATCGGGCGTATGCTTGTTTGTTCGAATTGACACGAAAGCGGTGACGCCCAATCCTAGCTTTACCGGGTTTAATATT
>CALGEE010000071.1 GCA_937881525.1 uncultured Sphingomonadales bacterium
GACTATCAGCGGCCAGCGGCCTATCCCCGCCTTGCCGGAATGGGATTTGCTATCCACAAGGTAGGCCCGGCGCTGACCTTTGCTTGGCGCCAGGCGGTCTATGGGCTGGACCTGATCGCGCAGATTTCCGGACTGCGGCTGGAACCGCTGTCCACGGTGATGGAACGCACGATGTTGGCCCGGCCCAGTTATTGGCAAGGGCATTACCACGCGGATGGTGCGCAGGCGTTGCGGATGTTGCGGCATTTCAGCTATTCTGACCGCATCCGTTACTACTGGCCTGAACCAGAACCGCGAAAGGCTGTCGATGGCCTTTTTGCTGCTTTGCGGGGGCGAGATCTGCCCGAACCTGCATTGGCACAGTGTTTTTCACCAGCGGTCATGGCACGGGCCAAGTCTCTGGCCCCCAGTTATGACAATGATCAGGCGCAGGCGCTGGTGGCGGCACAGGTGCAAACTGCCTTGCTTCCCTATTTCTTTGGGTGCTCAGGTGCCACCTGACATTTTTCTTCAGCCTGATGGCGTTTTTGACAATGGCCGGCTCTTGTCCGATGCGGTGCTTTACGTGACGGGTGGCCGGGTGCGCGTTATCGATACTCTGCCAAATGGTGCCAAGGCGCAAAAAATCACAGGCCTCGTTAGTCCTGGCTTGATCGATCTTCAGGTGAACGGCGGTGGCGGGGTTTTGTTCAACACCTCACCAACACCCGAAGGAATTGCAGCGATCCTCGATGCACATCGCATATTTGGCACCACAGCGCTTTTACCTACGGTCATTACAGACGCGCCAGAGGTAACGGAAGCTGCAGCAGAGGCAGTTCTGTCAACATGGGGAAAGCCCGGCCTTTTGGGTATCCATATAAAGGGCCACATATCAACACCACAAAACGTGGCACGCATAGTGCGCGCTTTATACGGCCGCTGGATGCCCGGACAATCCGTTTGGCCCAACGGTTGCGCAACGCCGAAATACCCGTGCTGCTGACCCTCGCGCCAGAAGCGGCCACGGTCGATGGAATTGCGGAGCTAACAAGTATGGGGGTGATCGTCTCACTGGGCCACAGCAATGCCACGGCGGCAGAAACCGAAGCTGCGCTTGCGGGTGGCGCACGCAACTTTACTCATCTTTTCAATGCCATGTCACCAATGGAAGGTCGTGCGCCGGGAATGGTTGGTGCCGCGATCCTGTCCCGAGCTGATATTGGCATTATCTGTGATGGCGTCCATGTCAGCGATGAAATGGTGCGATTGGCGATTGATGCGCATGGGGTCGAACGGATGCATCTGGTGTCAGACGCGATGCCAACAGTGGGTGGGGCACCTGCCTTTATGTTGTATGGCTCTGAAATAAGGGTGGAATTTGGCCCTGATGGTGCCCGGCTAGTCAATGCACAAGGCAGTCTGGCTGGCGCTCATACCACCATGGCCGACAGTATGCTGCGGTTGGTCGGCAAGGTCTTGTTGTCGATGGAGCAGGCGCTAAAGATGGCAATCACCAATCCCGCCCGCATAATCGGAGCAGAAGATTTGGGCCGCATTGATGGGCAGGCCCCTCAAGAACTGTTGTGGTGGGAAGGCTCAAATCCGCCGAGATCACTTACAAGCGGTCTTGCGCTAGACTGGTCTGTCTTTGCCCCCTAAAATAGGGCCATTAATTTTGCAAAACTCTCTTAAGGAGGAAGTTGGGCGTAATGAACAACGGTATGTC
>CALGEE010000072.1 GCA_937881525.1 uncultured Sphingomonadales bacterium
AATCAATCCAGTCGATCAAAACTGATGTTCCATATTTTCGATAAGTAGGAAAGAAGTAGTATGACACAACATTGTGACGATCCAGTGATACTAAATCAATGGCATCCACTCAGCTCCTTTAATGAAATAGTAGTTGGTCAAAAACACAGAACTGTTCTTCTTGGCCGTTCGTTATTTTATCAGCAGACAGCGCAGGGTGAATTATTTGTTTGGTCATGTGACAATGTGAGTTTTGTGCTACCTACAAAACGTGCGTATGGGTTTTTATGGACCAGTCTTGGAATACCACCAGACGAATTATTCGCCGTCGGGGAAATTGATGAACCTGATCGCCAAAACGTTGCGACCGGAGTTTTTGGTGTGAACGTATCATTCGGCCGCGCTATCGAAAACTTTCTTGATATGGGACACTTTCCATTCGTGCATACTGGCATTTTGGGAGAGGAGCCGCACACTGAGGTTAAAGAATACGATGTAGACGTTTCAGAAAGCCGTGATGAAATCATGGCTACCCGTTGTAGATTTTATCAACCACAGGCCTCGTTGGCGTCTGAGGCTGGTGCGGACGTTGATTACATTTTTCGTGTTCCACATACTAACTGTGCACTCTTGTACAAATCTAGTCCTGGGTATGAAGCTGAAGGGCGGATGGATGTTATTTATATGTTCCTTCAGCCGATGGGTCCTGAATGGACACGTGCGCATACCGGAATGTGCGTGATTGACGTCGCAAATAGCTATGAAAGTATTAGGTATTTTCAGCAGATTATTTTTGGACAGGACAAGTCGATCTTAGAGAACCAGTTTCCAAAACGCTTACCACTTGACAGCCGTGCTGAAACACCGATCCGTGCTGACAAATCTGCTATTGCTTACCGCCGATGGCTTGCAAAAAAAGGTCTGACCTACGGTGTCATTCCTTCAATTTGACTTGGAGTACGAGATGAAAGTTGACCTTAGCCAATGGCATCCTGTTGCCTCAAGCAGCGACCTTCCATTACGACATGTTTATCAGGGCCAACTTTGGGGGCATGAATTAGCCATTTGGCGCGCTGATGACGGCCATGTAAATGTCTGGGAAAATAGGTGCCTGCATCGTGGTGTACGGTTAAGCATAGGTCTGAACGAGGGTAGTGAACTCCGTTGTCTTTATCATGGGTGGCGATATGCGAATCGAACCGCAGGCTGCACCTATATTCCGGCCCATCCTGCTGACGCACCCGCTCGCACCGTTTGCAACAATACTTATCAATGTATTGAGAAGTATGGGCTTGTTTGGTCAGCTGTGGCGCCTGAAAGAAGTTTTGAGACGCCTGTTACATTAACGGATACAGCACCCTTAACTTTGCGTGCAATTCCAATAAACGCTCCATCTGACTTAGTGCAAAAATTTGCGACCGATTACCCTTATGGAATGGTGACGCATAAGAGCGACACATCTATGACCCTTCAATCTGGGGCGTCAGAGTTGCAACTATTTTTCCAACCTGTTGATTCAGGGAAAACAATCATACGTGGCTTGTTGATACCCCAACCAGTCGATCCCATCGTTGCTCTGAGGCATCATAATGCGATGATGACAGCCTTACGAGACAAAATAGAACTGGCCGTGAGTGGTCTCTCTCCTCCCCGAGCTATAGAGGTGGAATTTAAGCCTGTTGCTAAAGATCTCGCTCAAATGCCAAACATTAATACTGCTGGCCCAAAGGTTGAGTTTCGTGCAAAGGTTGCTAAAAAATGGATTACATCTCAAAATGTTATGGCATTTCGGCTTGAGGCGTTTAGCGAACAATTCCCAACCTTCCAACCCGGTGCACACATAGACGTCAGCCTACCTAACGGTATGCTGCGGCAATATTCACTAACAAATGGACCAGGTCAAACCGATCACTACACTATCGGTGTTAAACGTGATGTCGCATCTCGTGGCGGATCAATATGCCTTCATGATGATGTTCAAGAAGGCGATGTCATTGCAATATCGGCGCCACATAACAACTTTCCACTTCGCCGTGATGCGGTGAAAACGATTCTAATTTCAGGCGGTATAGGTATCACACCTTTACTCTCTATGGCTCAAGCGCTTAAAGCTCAGGGACTACCATTCGAGCTGCATATCTTTGTTCAAACCGCAGCTGATTTGGCGTTTCCGGAGATCTTGCATGACTTGGATGGTCTTACAAAAACTTACATGGGGCTCTCGCCGCGAGCAACACGCAATGTAATTTCTGGTGTTCTTGCTAATTATGTTGCGGCTCAACATGTCTATATATGTGGTCCTGGTGTAATGTTGGAGGCGGCTCGTGAAGCTGCAAAGAAGTGTGGATGGCCAGACGAAGCGGTTCATTTTGAGTATTTTAAAAATTCGAAAGAAATTGACTATAAGACGACCTTTGAAATAGCGCTATCCCGGTCAGCGTTGACCCTACAAGTGCCGGCAGGCAAGACAATTCTGCAGATTTTAAGAGAAAATGGGATCGAAGTCCCAAGTTCCTGCGAACAAGGTGCTTGCGGCACATG
>CALGEE010000073.1 GCA_937881525.1 uncultured Sphingomonadales bacterium
ATCTGGCACACGCAAGGCTCCGGCAAGAGCCTCCTTATGGCGTTCTATGCCGGTCAGCTCGTGCAGCACCCCAAGCTTGAGAACCCGACAATCGTGGTTATCACCGACCGCAACGACCTCGATGATCAGCTCTTCGGTACATTCTCGATGTGTCGAGATCTGATCCGCCAGACGCCAATGCAGGCGGATAGCCGGGATGATCTGCAAGCGGCGCTCAGCCGCGCCTCGGGCGGTGTGATCTTCACAACCATTCAAAAGTTCTCGCCAGCAACTGGCGAGGCGACTTATCCCATGCTTTCCGATCGTCGAAATATCGTAGTGATTGCTGACGAAGCGCACAGAAGCCAATACGGATTCCGGGCACGGATCGAACAGAAGACCGGCGAAATTGCCTATGGCTTCGCGAAATATCTTCGCGACGCTCTCCCGAACGCGTCCTTCATCGGGTTCACCGGAACACCGATCGAGAAGGACGACGTGAATACGCCAGCGGTCTTCGGCGAATACATCGATGTTTACGACATAAGTCGGGCGGTTGAGGACGGGGCCACAGTCCCAATCTATTACGAGAGCCGCTTGGCCCGCATCGAGATACCAGACGAGGAAAAGCCGAAGATCGATGCCGAAATCGAGGAACTAACCGAAGACGAGGCGACAACGGAGCAGGAGCGCATCAAGCGCAAATGGGCGACTATTGAGGCGCTGGTTGGCTCCGAGAAGCGGCTCGCCATGGTTGCCACCGATCTTGTGCGGCACTTCGAAGACCGCGTCGCTGCCATGGATGGCAAGGCTATGGTCGTTTGCATGAGCCGCCGCATCTGCGTGGCGCTCTATGACCAGATCGTAAAGCTCCGGCCCGGTTGGCACAGCGACGATGACGCGGCGGGCAAGATCAAGGTCGTGATGACAGGTTCGGCGGCCGATGCGCAAGGCTGGCAGCCGCACATCGGTACAAAGGCGCGACGCGATCTTCTGGCGAAGCGCGCGAAGGACCCGAAGGACACACTGAAACTTGTGATCGTGCGGGATATGTGGCTGACCGGCTTCGATGCGCCGTCGATGCATACGATGTATATCGACAAGCAGATGAAGGGCCACGGGCTGATGCAGGCAATCGCCCGTGTAAACCGCGTGTTCAGCGACAAGCCTGCTGGCCTGGTTGTCGATTACATCGGGATTGCCCAGAATCTGAAGAACGCCCTCGGCCAGTATTCTGATTCCGACCAGCGTCAGGCCGGCATCGACGAGGCGGAAGCGGTCGCGGTACTTCTAGAGAAATACGAAGTTGTGAAAGCCATGTATCATGGTTTTGACTATGCGCGCGGGTTGATGGGCACGCCGCATGAGCGCCTCGTCGTGCTTGCCGAAGCGATCGAATGGATCCTTGGCTGCCAGCATGAAGCAGCAACCAAGGAATCCAGCGAGGACGGTAAGCGACGAGAGCACCGCCGGTATCAGGATGCCGTCCTTGCGCTTTCGAAGGCATTCGCCTTGGCTTCGGCAAGCGATGAGGCGCGCAATATTAGGGAAGAAGTCGGCTTCTTCCAGGCGGTTCGTGCAGCCCTCGTGAAGTCGGCCGCCAGCGCAGGAAAGAGCGCTGTCGATCGCAAGTTTGCAATCCAGCAGATCTTGGATCGAGCAGTCGTCTCAACCGAAATCGTCGACATCCTTGCTGCTGCCGGGATCACGACACCGGACATTTCAATCCTGTCAGACGAATTTCTCGCAGAAGTTCAACAGCTTGAGAAAAAGAACTTGGCGCTTGAGGCACTGCGCAAGCTGCTGAACGACGAAATTCGATCGCGCAGTAAGACGAATGTCGTCGAGACCAAACGCTTTTCGGAGCGCTTGGAAGCGGCAATAGCCAGGTACCACACGAACGCGATCAGCACCGTCGAGGTGTTGCAGGAACTGATCGACCTCGCCAAAGAAGTCCGAGCCGCCCGAAGGCGGGGTCAAGATGAAGGTCTGTCGCAAGATGAGATCGCCTTCTATGACGCCCTAGCCGAAAATGAGAGCGCCGTCGAACTGATGGGCAACGATTCCCTCAAGGTGATCGCGCACGAGCTCTTGGTCAGCCTCAAGGGCAGCGTCTCGGTGGATTGGTCACACCGCGAGAGTGCTAGGGCACGAATGCGTGTGCTCGTGAAACGCATATTGCGCAAGCACGGCTTCCCACCAGACCTACAGGATGCCGCTGTGCAAACTGTCCTCCGGCAGGCCGAAGCGCTCTCATCGCAGTGGGCAGTGTGACCCGTTCATTGGCCGAGGGTAGTTCGATCCGGGTTCCGGTCGGCATGCAATTGGACTGTTCAAAGGCAACAGCCTGCACGGACGTATAAATGATTACCTGTCAGTGCCTTGCAGGAAATTCACCAAAAGGGCACAGGCAACAGGTCCAGAGAATATCGACCCCGAGAGAACGCTTCTAGGCCTTCTGGCGAGGCGGCCAGTGCTCAGCCTCCACCGCATAACCCTTGAATATAACGGAAAAATCCGGCCACGGCCGGATCGGGAGAACGCTTTCGCGAGGGCAAGTGGCGGAGGGGATGGTCCTGGCGTCGAACCTTCTCCACCACAGACATGTTCTGCTATCGTCAGCGCCTTATCCCGGGCGGAATAAGATCTGCGAGCGAATGATTCGACTTCCGTAATTCATATTTTATTGCATTCAGAAGCTTTTCATCTAGATCTCTTAAGGACACTTGGGTAAGTCGTCCACTCGCAATCCAACTTGCATAATTCTCTCTAAGAAATCGAATAGGATTGCCGTCTAGTTTTGTACCTCTGTATTTTGGAAAATCCGAAGCTAGCCTGTTCGCTTGCCAATTGAATAGTAGTTCGACAATTCGGCCGAGCCCTGTCATAGCTCTCCTATACTCATCCGAACCCTCCGGAAATGTTTCGCGTACCAAACGTGACATTTGAGCAGCGAACTCCATAGTCTTCATGCGTCTCTCGTCATCTGCGCAATTGTCAAAGTCCTCACTTAGCAAGTTGAGGCGTGATTTTACATAGAGACGCTTCCACGAGTGAGCCGACAAAAAATAGTTGAGAAATGCATCGATGTCAGCCTTCAAAACTCTATAGAGCGCTGACCGGTTTGCTTCATCGACAACAATTTCCTCTACAATTTGAACATCTGCATCAGAGTGCTCCTGAAGCACCTGCTCCATTACCCTCTCTTTCTTTGCCCTCAAAGATTCCTCAGACAGGTTCATTTGCACAGCCGTTTCCATATTCTTCTCTAGTTCATTCGATCGCGAACTGGTCCGGAAAGAAGTTCCCTCCGAAGCGCCGCTAGCTCTCTCAACCCATGCTCAAGCCCCAAACTGATTGCAGGTTCGAGACTCCGTGATGTTCTTCCCGTCCACTCTTGTCGAGCAATAAAAAAGGGGTTCGGCTCGACTTGCCATTCGACATCGAGCACAAGATCTAACCCAACTTCCCCGATTGACTTGCTTGTCTTACTCGGAAAGAGGCGAATGGAATTGCTAGCGGACTTCGTCGCAGCGTCCCAGTTCACTGTGAACCTTGGAAGAACAAACGGCACGAGGCGATTCTCCCCAGCCAAGCTTTTGTTTACCCTACCCAATGAAGCTTCGAGGCCTTCGAAGTCGCCTTCCCGTGGTGTCGCCGCACGCCCAATCTCGTAGGCCAACACGTCAGTGACGCGCCTCTCCAAGTTGTCCCACAGCGCCCTATCAATGATGAAATTCACGATCTCTAATTGATTTGTCATAAGAAAGAAGTTTGCCATCCAGGAGTGGAGATGCCTCGGCCCCTGAGGGTCCACTAAGGTTACATGCAGACTTACCGCCCACACTGAACCTCGCACTTTAACAGGCATAAGGACGGCAGCCATATTCCTGGCACTGTACTCTGTCGAGATCGCCTGGCTTCGGTTCGACCCACCTTTCAACATCGCCGACGCAAAATAGAAGAAGGTGACAATCCGCTTAATGTCTTTGCAAACGCCTCCGCATTGATCCAATTGATCAACCAACGCCAAGAGGGCGCAATCGGTTATACTATCCGCCTTTTCACCTTCAATAAAACCACTAGCCACAGCAGCAAACTCGGCTGGAAGTTGATCAAGCTGTACTCGATCTAAACCCCCAAACTCGAACATAGGGTTATAATGGATTAATCCAGTATTGAATACTGGGTCAGCAACACTTCTACTGGCATTACCGACCGGAGACGAAAGGATCTCGACCAGTCGTTCGGGGCCATCATCTTGCCCCAAAGTCCGCCAGAACCAGTTATCGAGAGCGATTATTACAATATACCGTAGAGTCGTTTCTTCGGAAGATCTACTCAGGTCAGGTCGATCAACGATTGATTTATATAGCCAGTTTTCGCCACCGACAGCCTTTTCTCGTCCATGAACAATGTCTTGGTGCCTAAGCGCACGAAAAAACTCGATTGGCTTGTTGTTGGGAGTGTCGTTCCCATTCGGCAAAAGCATGCGCACGTTGTATGGATATGCGCCATCCTTTGTCGCGTGGCGTCCCTGATCGTTTTCTTCGATGTCACGATCAAACGCTCGATACAACAGTAACATATTTTCTATGCCCGCGTTAGCCCCAGAATTACCCACCAAGGTATTCTCGGCGCTCGCATCAATTCCAATTTCAGCCTCAGCTCTGCTCTCAGAATCGGACAAGCCATTGCTGCTATTCCACAGAAGGCTCGAGATTGCGTTGGTTCCAAACTCGAAAGCCCTCAATGTTGGGCCAAGCGTTTTAGATAGATGGTGGTGCCGATCATCCTTTTCACTATGTGGGTGAATAAACGATCTCTGCGCCTCTATCTGAGCAGCCGTGTTGGGTGGCCAACTCGCGCCTCGTGCGCGGTCTTCTTTCCATGTTGCGAGCCATGCGTGGTTTTGTTCGAGCTTCAGGAGAGAGTTCCTGAGTGCCGGACCGATTAAAGGAGCGAAATCGGTCGCAAAGCCGTCCCAGCTGTCAGAAAAGAATCTTCGCGCACAATCCGCGACATATCGGAACGTCCATGCGTCATGCTCCGCAGAGAGAGACCTCCAGTCGATTTCGTCGGGAAATGGTACAAGTGTGATTAAGTCACCTCTTAGCGGCGTCTTCGTGTGCATTATCCATACAGAAACGCAATATTCTCCACCCAGAACTTTAGGAAAGAGGGGGAAGCAATTCCGAGCCTCATCAAACACCTTTGAGCCTAACACGCCCTCGAACCAGCGTTGATGTTTCTTGTCTGTGCACATGTGAAAGGCGAGGCGTAGTTCGCCTGCTTCTCGTCTATGAACGGCGAAGCTTAATGGTACCTGTGTTACCGCAATGAACAGGTTTAAGACGGACTCAAAATAGAAGTTTTGTTCGGACGCCGTTCGCCCGATTTGTCGATAGAACCCAAGCCGGGCCAAGTCGATCCGTTTGTCCAGTTCGGCCTTATATGACTCATCCGCGGCCAAAATTGGCGTGACTTCGCTTGCCACTGGTTTGTGTACCTCGTCAGCTTGATTGCGCCGGTCATCAGTGTCCGGCTTTGAGGCAACACTATGATGCTGACGTGTCGGCTGGTCAAGCCAAGGTTTGGTGGATGAAGGGAGTCGGTTTCGGACACCGTCCAGACCCTTGGTGCCAAGCGCCCCGGTTCGGACCGCAAACGGAGCCCACAAGGCCCACCAATGGTTTGGTAATAATGTTATGTGCGGGCAAAAATTTGATTGACGTAATCCTGCATGTCAGGCACCGTGAAGACGTGGACCAAGGATTCGCCAAAAGAAAAGGGCGCTCCAAGGAGCGCCCCACCGCGAAGTTACAGCTTCGCGAATAACCCCGTGAGTCTCGAAACCGCTGGGGATGTTGGACATTAGCTCGGAGCGCCCTTGTGGGTCAAGCTCTGACAGCATCCCTCGCCTTGTCCAGAAGGATGCACAAGAATGCCCAAGCACCATCACCGCCCGCCACATCATTTCGGCGCCCCGGCGCAGGGGCCCCATGGGGGGCCTCTACATACCCGCGGCGCCCACCTGGACGGAGGCCTCTTGGCTCACCGTTCAGAGGGCCTCCTCGATAGCGCCGACTATCAGGGCGCGTCGGTCACCCTGGAGAAGCTGCTGCCGTCTGGCTTCGTCACCCGGATGATTCGCGTCATGGTTGACCGCCCGTATGAAATTTTGGCCTTGTTCAGAATCCAGACCGCGACGATCGAGCATCAACTTCTTCAGCTTGAAGCAGCTGGCGTCCCCGTACCCGAGTTCGATCCCGAAGAACTCCTCTACGGCGAGGCGACCCAACGCGCCTTGTCCATCACACTGAAGGGCGCGCTCCAGCGCATGTGTATCGAAGATCTGACGCCTCGCCGTGTACCAGAAGAGGTGAAAGCGGTGGGTTTCTTGTCGCTGATCTCCCTGCGTTTGGCGGAAATGACCTCGGCCGCATCTATGAATGCGGAGGTTGAAGCGGATGAATGAGTTCCAGACAACTCTCGACACGGTCGGGATTGGGGGCCTCCTCTGGGGGCTGGCACAGTGCGACGCTGCTGACCTCGAACTGGCGACCAGAGATGCTTCCTTGGCCGCCCCCGAAACCGTCGTCCTCCAGCCGGCTAAGCATTGGCGGCTGTCGGTGCAAAGCTGTGTGATCGCTCTACTGCGGAACCGCGACGTGCCTCGAATCCTGATGCTTGGAAACGATCTGGGGTTCCTTGAGGCGCTTCAAGTGATCGGCTTCGATGGCCTAACGGAGGTGTTTTTGCCGCCGCGTGTCGGGCCCGATCAGTGCCGCAAGGTCGCCCAAAATGTTCCCGCTGGTCTCAAAGTGCAAGTTCTCAAACCTGGACTTGTCCCCGTGCTGGACCCGGGCACCACGGTGGTGGTGATCGGGTTCGATGCCGGTAGCGGCTACGTCATGATCGACGACGCGGCTGCTAGGGCACTCGGCGGGGTGCGCGGCCAGCGCTTCACCGGCGACGTGATTGCAATTCTGCCGCTCGGCGAAACCACCGTCCACGACCGCCACCTCGAGAACTGGCACATGGTGCGCCGCGACCAGTTCACGGACTCCTGCAAACCCGATGGGCTGGAGCCCATCATTCCCACCGTTTGAACGGAAGGAGGATCTTATGGGCAATCAACAGACCGAGACTCTCGCCACCCAGAACACCCATGCGCTTCGGTTGATCGAGGGAACCGATGCGGAAGCCGGAGCGAATAGGAAGCCTGAGCCAGCGCCGCAGTCCGAAAGCCGTGGGCCGAGCACCATCCCGCTCAGTGCGCTGGCTCTCGCGGCGCTCGCCGGTTTCCTGGCGCTCTTCGCTAGCGGCAAGGTCCAGTTCGGTGACCTCGCCACGGCCTTCCCGGTCGATGTTCTCGCAATTCTTCTCACGCTGGACATCTTCAGCCGCTTCGTGGCCCAGACCGGAGCGCTGGATGCCATCGGGCTCAAGCTCGCTCGCGCCACAAAGGGGCGCGCGGCACTCGCGGCGATGCTGATGGGGCTGCTGATGTTCATGTCTTCGGCGTTGCTGAACAACTTGGCCGCGATCTTCGTGCTGGCGCCGATTTTCCTTACCCTGCTGCGCGCGATGCGGGCACCGGCCGCTGTCACCACCATGTTCTTGTCGCTGATGCTCGTGCTCTGCAATGTTGGGGGGATGGCGACCCCGATGGGGGATTTCCCGGCGATCCTGTTGATGTCGAGCGGTTTGGTCGGGTTCACGCCGTACCTGGTCGGGGCTTTCCCGCTGGCCTTCAGCATCGCACTCATTGCGATCATCGCCTACGCAATCGGGCTCCAGCGCAAGCAGGCCGAAAGTTGGGATCCGCAGGAGGAAGCGCGCACCCGCATCTACCTCTCGCTTATGGATGCCCGCAACCGCCACATTGCGCCGGATCTCGTCCGGGCGGGCATGCTGAGCGCGGTTTTCGTCGCGATGGTGCTCGCCTGGGCCCTGATCGCGCCCGATGCATGGCCCTTTTTCATGACAGCCGTGATCGGTGTGGCGGCGGCGGCTGTCCTCACCGGGCCGAAGCGCACGGCCGAGGTCATCGGCCAGTTCGACCTCAAGACCCTGATCGTTATGGTCGCGATCCTCTCGGTGGCGGCGCTCGTCTCGGTGCTCGGAGTGGTCGGAGTCATCGCTAACGCGCTTGTGGCGTTGATCCCCAATAGCACATTGTTGCTCGTTGCCCTGATGACTTTGGTGACGATCGCGGCAGGGCTGTTTTCGGCAGGCCCCGCGACTGCGGCGGTATTGCCGATCTTCATCAGCCTGAGCGAGGGTCCGCTCTCGCCGCTGGGCGATTTGATCGGCGTAGCATTCGCGGCATCGATCTGTGCGGGCTCTAGCATGTTCATGCACTCTGCGACCGCCGGTCCAACGCTGCGCGGCGAGGTCGTTAAGGCAGGGTTCGTCGATGGGGAGGGCCGAGCCGTCTGGGGCGCCAAGAGCTACCTCGGCTTCGGCCTGCTGACCGCAATGGCCCAGCTCGGCCTCTCGATCACCTGGGTGCTCCTGGCTGCCACCCTCGAGGAGCCTTGGCTGCTGAACCTCGTGCCGCTGACCCTGCTCATGGTCCTAGGCGTGATGATCTGGCGCCAGTACCGCCATGGGCGTGCACGCTCGACCACACTGGCCGGCCTAGCGGCCTGATACGGCCCCCTGCCGCAGGGGACCTTGCCCGCGGTGCCCCTCCTCGGTCGCCCTCCCGGCGACATCTCAGCCCGGAAAGGACGACGATATGAAACAGACCCCCGAAAGCCACCGCCCCACCCCCGTCGAGAGCCTGTTCAAGCGCCTCGGACGGGGCGGGACCCTCGCCATGGTGACGGCGGCAGGTGCCGTCATCGTCGCGGGCTTCTTGTCCAACCTGCCAGCCGTCTACCTAGGTGACATCGTCGACATGATCGTGGAGAGGGGCGCCACGTCCGAGGTCTGGCCTATCTTCATCATGATCGTGGCCGTCCTGCTCGGGCGCATTCTGCTTGTCGTTATCCAGAAGTTCCTTGTAGAGCGCACCGCCGTCGGGCTGCAGCGCAACGTTACCATGGGAAATCTGGGCAAGATCCTCACCCTGCGGGTCGACGCCATCCAGAGCCTGCGTTCGGGTGAAGTCGCCGTCCTGCTCGACAAACGCGTGCACGGGATGGTCCGTTGGCTGAAGCTCATCTTCCTCGATGCGATCCCCTTACTCGCAATCGCCATTCCCGCAGTGATCCTCGCCTTTCGCGAGAACTTTTACGCGGGCGGCGTGATCCTTGTCGTACTGGCGCTCAGCGCGGTCGTAACGGTGCTGCAGATCCGAAGCCAGAAGGGTATCCGGATCGCGTTGATCCAGAAGGCCGCCAGCCTCGCGGGGCAAATCACCGAACTACTCTCGCACCTCGATTTCGTCCGGGCCTCGGACATGGCCAAGCACGTGCACAGCCGGTTCGATTGCGAGACTCGCGTCATCAAGGAGACCGAGTTCCGGCACCACAAGTGGATGATGGCCTTCGACGCGATCAAGGGCCTAATCGAAGACCTCGGTCAGGCGCTCGTGGTCGGGATCGGGATCTTCTTCGTGGTGGGCGACAACATGACGCCCGGCACAATCCTTACGCTGGCGATGCTCTATAAATCCGCCGCAAATCCGCTGCAGCAGCTCCACCGTGTGGCCGACGAGATGCATGAAGCCGCCCTCCACGTCGACGCGGCTAGCACGGTTATCGATGCGGCGGACGACCCGGGGCTTAAGGGGGCTACCACACCAACGTTCGAGGCTGGCGCCCCGGTGGTGCACACACGTGGCCTGTCACTGAACCGCACCGCGCTCGACGGCACTATGGAGATCATCTTGGACGGGATCGACCTCGATATCCGTGCTGGCGAAGTGATTGGCATAGCAGGTCCGTCGGGCGGTGGCAAAACCACCCTCCTACGGGCGATCCTCGGCCTCTTACCGGATTACCAAGGCAAACTCGAGGTCTTTGGCGCCGAGGTTCGTGACCTCGCTAAGGGGGCGCTCGCTGACTTGGTGAGCTATGGACCGCAGAAGCCCTACGTCCGCAAGGCCACGGTGCGCGCCAACATCGCCGAGAGTATCGTGCGCGAAGGGGATGTCGATAACGCCGTTCTCGAGCAGGCGCTGACCACCGCGCGCCTTAACCTTCCGCTCGAGAAGGAGCTGACGGAGCGCGGAGAAAACCTCTCGCCAGGCCAAGTCCAGCGGCTGTCGCTGGCGCGGGTTTTCGCCAAGAAGAAAGCCCGCCTCGTCGTGCTCGACGAAGCGACGTCCGGTCTCGACGGAAAAACCCAAGCCGAGATCATGGATGAGCTACGTGATCACGCCCAAGGCCGGGCGATGGTCATGGTCGCCCACCGCCTCGACACACTGGTCTGGGCTGATCGAATAATCGTCCTTGACAAGGGGCGGATCGTC
>CALGEE010000074.1 GCA_937881525.1 uncultured Sphingomonadales bacterium
TGAATCAGCAACTTACGCTTCGATCAAGCACGAGTTTTTCAACAAAATAAGCCCTAAGCGTCCGTGTTCTGGTCGCTTGGAATTCGCGAGTGCAGAAATGGGTCCTTCTCAATGTCGGCCTTTAGCTGCCACCCGGAAATACTGCGACGCAGTAGGGTGACTCCCTGAAGCGGACATCTTTGCCTGTCGCAGCATCAATCACTCAGGGTTCTCGTCAGCAGGGATGAACGTGCTTTTCGAGGAACACGCAGAAGGACAAGGCGGCAAGGGCCGTGACACCCTGTCCCGATAGTTTGGAGAGCACGCGTTCGCGCATGATGACCTTCGGACTGATCGTTCATGGGTTAACCCGGTCGCGCTTTTGGCCTACAATATATGTGTGGCGCTGGCGCATGAAACGCGAGAGGGATGGATGACGGTTTCTTTGGGCAAGGGTCACCACTCATACGAGCCGTTTTCGAACTGGGCACGCTTGCCGCCGGACTTGGCGCTGGGCGACGTCGCAGGGATCGCCGTGGACGACAAGGACCGGGTCTACCTGTTCAACCGTGGGCGCGATCCCATCGTGGTGCTGAGCCAAGCCGGCGACGTGTTGTCGACATGGGGACAAGGGATCTTTTCCAACCCGCATGGCGCTTCGATCGGGCCGGACCAATGCATCTATCTGACAGACAATTTCGACCACACTGTCCGTAAGTTCACCTTGGATGGCAATTTGCTTTTGGAGATTGGAGCCGCTGGGGTGAGCTCCGGTTTCATGAGCGGGAAACCGTTTTGCAAGTGCACACATTCGGCGGTTTCGCCGTCCGGCGACATCTTTGTGTCCGACGGGTATCAGAACGCCTGTATACACAAGTTTGACCCGAGCGGCAGATTGCTGAAAAGCTGGGGAGAACCGGGAACCGGCCCTGGCGAATTCAATCTTCCCCACAACATCTGCTGCGATGCCGACGGCTGGATTTATGTCGCCGACAGAGAAAACTCGCGCATTCAGATATTCGATGAAAACGGACGCTACGAGTCACAGATCATCAACATGCATCGGCCCAGCGGCTTGGCGATCACACCCGGCACCTGCCCGGACTGTATCGTCGGCGAGCTGGCCTCGTATCTGCGGGTCAACCGGGAGTTCCCGAATATCGGCCCGTTCGTCAGCGTCTTTGATCAACAGAGCAATCTTCTCTCACGGCTCGATGCAAAGCGGGGCCCGGGCCTGGAGCCGGGTCAATTCCTGTCGCCGCACAGCATTGCCTATGACAGCACCGGCGATCTTTATGTGGGCGATGTCGTCGACGCGGATTGGTCGCAGGTGCTCGGCGATTGTGAGAAGCCGGACACCAGCCAAGACGGTTTCAGAAATTCAAGCGGATCGCGCCGCGGGACGGCATTGGCGAATTAGATCCAGCGCAGAGCTGACGGCATGGCGCGCCTCAACGTCCTGGACCGCATCAAACCTGGCATCCTCCGTGCGGCAGATGCCGGTGTCAAACAGCCCCTCGGCTTTTCTCAACTGCTTGAAAAACAGAATGCTGGTGCTGATATGCTGGTTCGAGAAATTCAGGATCGGCAGTAACCGCTCGAACAAGGCGCGCGCCTCTGTGGTTTTCCCGGCCCGATAGAGCGTGTGGATCGCGACATAGACACCCTCGATCCCGGTCGGAATGAACGCGTGCACCCCGCGCGCCATCGCATCCATCAGTTGCGTCACGGCCCACCCGCCACAGACGTTTAGCGCCCCGTCGGTGGCCTGCAGAACCGCCGAGTATTTTGGCCCGGCCTGTTGGGTTTCGATCTTGAGCCAGGAAAATTTCTCAACGGTGTCAAACAGGCAAACGATGTCATCCAGGGGCAGACCTCCACCCACCCAATCGAGATCCTGCACCATCAGGATTTCGGGCGCATGGGCTGCCAGATCTTGCAGGAAGCCCAGGTTTTCGTGACGATCCTCGGCGGCCGGCACCTGCACGCAAATTCCCGTTGCTCCGGCGGACCTGGCGATCTTGGTCAAGGCGAGGCTTGCGGCCTTATCCGGGGCGGTAACGCTGACGATGAATGGAATACGTTGGGCGTTGGTCTCTGCCACCACCTCCACGAACCGGGCTTTCTCTTCCAGCGTCAGCGTCATGTGTTCCCCGGCTACGGCCAACCCAAGCATTCCGCCACAACCCGCGTCGATGGTGTGGTTTACCAGCCGACGCAAGGAGACATGATCGACGGCGCCGTCCTTGTCGAATGGTGTGTTGAGGCTCGGAACGATGCCCTTCATGGCTTTCTCACGCACTGCTCACCGCAAAACTCCGGCTTCGGTCAACGGACGCGACGCGGACAGGCAGCCGTATCCAAGCCCGTTGTGCGCCGCCGGATCAGGCCCGGCAAAGCGGTCATCCATGGGGTCCGCGGCGGGCTGGAACCGGGTGTCGCATGACAGCCGGATCAGACCGTTTGCCGAGTTGTTGTCAAACGACCCGTGGACGGTGAACATGCCGAAGATCAAGCAATCGCCCAGATCGAACTCGGTCGTCAGAAACCTGCTGGCCTTGCGCTGCGTCAGTGTGATCGGGCTTTCCTCGATATGCCCGGGGCGCGACGAATCGTGATCCACGTCATGGCCTTCGAATTGCTGCCGGATGTCGGGCCAGTTGTGCGAACCTTCCAGGATAAAAAGTGGTCCGTCGCTCAGGCTTATGCGGCACAGCGGGCTCCAGCAGGTAACAAGCCGTTTGGATCCGCGGTTCATGTAGGGGTGATCGACATGCAGCGGGCTGGCGCGGCCCGCCGTCATTGCTCTGAGCCATGCAAAGGAGAAATGCTGTGCCGGCTCCTGAAAGAGCGTGCTCATGACCCGGGTGATACGCGGCCCGTTGATCACCGAACGCACGGCCTTGCCTTCGCTGACAGACTGCCAGAATGCCCCTAGGTCTTCGGTGGTCGGATAGATATCGCGCCGCCGGGAAAGACCGGACGCCAGGCCGCTTTCGACCGGGTCGCTGACCTCGCCAACCTCGGCCAGTCGGTGCAAGACCTCTTTTCGTGCGGCGTCGACTTCGACCGGATCATGCACGTGACGCAGCAGAAGATAGCCCTTGTCGCCAAGTTGCTGCGCAAGATCGCTATTCAAGTCAGCAGGGCGCAATTCGTCTACGAATATGTCCGGGACCGCCGCGCCGTTTACGGTCAACGAGAGCTTCGACGTCTGTGTCATCGGGATCCTTCCGTTGAATAGGTCGGACGCATGCGCACCGAGGCGTCTGTCCGTCGTCGAATGATTTGGAACAGGCGGCCTAATTCTGGAGCGGATCGTTCGGGCTCATCGGGTTCAAGTTATGCTGCTTGACGCTGATGGTTCAAGCGGCGGTTTTGAATGGTTTCCAGTTTGATGCGCCTCCTTTCGGCTAGCTCGTAAGACTGGGTGTCTCTTGACAGATGTCGCGCGCGGCCTGCCAGTCGAAGGTCGCCTGGACGCCCTGCGGCCCGGAAATCTCGATGCGCGGGCGCGGCTAGGCTGTCCGGCCGGTCCCCCCAACCTGCCCCGCGCCCGCCTAGCCGGCGTAG
>CALGEE010000075.1 GCA_937881525.1 uncultured Sphingomonadales bacterium
AATTAGCCCAAAATGGCCGAATTATACAAGGCGGCTTTGATTTAATGCGGCTTCCACAAAGCTTGCGAATAACGGATGCGGCGCAAATGGTCGTGATTTTAACTCCGGATGGAACTGCACACCAATAAACCATGGATGGTCTGGGCGCTCAACGATTTCTGGCAATTCACCATCGGGTGACATTCCGCTAAAAACCAGTCCACCTTGTTCAAGTGCGTTCTTGTAATGGACGTTTACTTCATACCGATGGCGATGGCGCTCGGAGATTTCCTGACTGCCGTAAATCGATGCCACATGGCTGTTGCCATCAAGCACTGCATCATAAGCGCCAAGCCGCATTGTGCCGCCCATGTCGCCACCTGTTTCACGCTTCTGTATACCCTCTTGGCTCATCCATTCGGTGATGATGCCGACTACCGGTTCAGTCGTTGGTCCAAATTCCGTGGTTGAGGCGCCAACGACACCCGCAGTATTCCGCGCACCTTCAATACAGGCCATTTGCATACCAAGGCAGATGCCAAAGAATGGTACATGACGTTCCCGCGCAAATTTTACTGCGGCAATTTTGCCCTCGGAACCACGCTCTCCAAAGCCGCCTGGGACCAAAATCGCATTCATGGGTTCAAGCGCGGTAGCAATTTCATCTTCGGATTGCTCGAACAGCTCGGCATCAATCCATTTGATATTGACCTTTACACGGTTGGCTAAACCACCATGCGTCAACGCCTCGTTGAGCGACTTATAGGCGTCCGCAAGTCCGACATATTTGCCAACAACGCCAATAGTCACTTCGCCTTCAGGGTTGGATTGACGATCAATGATGTCGTCCCAACGGCTAAAATCGGGCTCGCCATCGGACACAAGGCCGAATGCTCGGAGCACTTCATTATCAAGCCCTTCTGCATGATATTGCAGCGGCACGGCGTATATACTTTTGGCGTCCAACGCTGGAATAACCGCCTCTTTACGGACATTACAGAATGCAGCAATCTTAGCGCGCTCTGTCTCCGGCAATGGATGTTCGCAGCGGCACAGCAAAAGATCAGGCTGAATACCCAATGACGTCAGCTCGCGCACACTGTGCTGAGTTGGCTTGGTCTTCAGTTCACCTGCTGCGGCTATGTAAGGAACTAAGGTGACGTGCACAGACAAGGTCCGTTCACGACCGAGCTCGTTGCGCAACTGACGAATGGCCTCAATAAACGGCAGGGATTCAATATCACCAACCGTGCCTCCAATTTCACACAAGACAAAATCGAGATCTTGCGTCTCCGCCTTAGCGAATTCCATGATCGCATCAGTGACGTGCGGAATGACTTGAACGGTCGCGCCGAGATAATCTCCACGACGTTCTTTCTGGATAATAGTCTGATAAATGCGTCCAGACGTAACATTGTCAGACTGCCGCGCCGAAACGCCGGTGAAGCGTTCATAATGCCCAAGGTCTAGGTCGGTTTCCGCCCCGTCGTCTGTGACATATACCTCGCCATGCTGATACGGCGACATCGTGCCTGGATCAACATTGAGATAAGGATCAAACTTGCGGATACGGACGCGGTACCCACGCGCTTGCAAAAGGGCAGCAAGCGATGCTGCCATAAGACCTTTGCCAAGCGAGGAGGCCACGCCGCCGGTAATAAAAATAAACCGTGTCATGGGAGAAAAGGGTTAAGCTACCTTTTCATAAAAACACAAGCGAACGAATCTCTCAGATAGAAAATAAACTGTGTAAAACAGTTTTTTCGCCAACAGCGCTTATTTGTCGAGGGGAACTTCGGTTGCAGGTGCAGCGGCTGGCGCGGCAACCGCTGGCGCCGTGGATAAGGGCGCTGCTGGTGCAGTTGGAACCTCCGTGCGCTGCAAGCTGCTATCGATTTCACCAGTGCCGCCTTTTTTCGCAGCCACAAAAGCAAGCGAAATGGACAACAAGATGAACATAGTTGCCAATATTGCCGTTGTGCGCGTCAAAAAGTCAGTAGCGCCGCGTGCGGACATCAGGCCCGATGGGCTGCCCCCCATCCCCAAACCACCGCCTTC
>CALGEE010000076.1 GCA_937881525.1 uncultured Sphingomonadales bacterium
GCCAATGTAGATCTGGTCATCGTCATAAATTACGACTGGCGCGTCCGGCAGCGCCGTTTGATCCATTATGTCATCGGGCGAGAACACAGGCATCAATGGATCGCACTTGGGCGCATTTCGAGACGACCGGCCTACGCCGTCAATCCGCCACTTGGCCCCAGTCGCAATGAAAACATTTGGAATATCCAGATCGATAACGTCCTGCGCAGACAGATTGCTTTCAAGATAAAGGTTCACATTGCCCCGCTGTTGCAAGTCGTAAAGCCTGTTGTCGGATACCCGTTTCCATGCCGACAACCCGCGCAGTTCAGACTCGCGCTTGGCGCGCCCGCCTGCCTCTTTGCGCGCCTCGGCGATTGTTACAACATAGCCGCGCCGCGCCAATTGCATCGCACATTCAAGGCCTGCAGGTCCTGCGCCCACAACCAACGCCGCCTCGCGCTCACCTTTCGGTTCGATCTGTTCAGGGTGCCAATTCCTGCGCCATTCCTCACCCATGGTTGGATTTTGTGTACAACGGATCGGGACGCCATGATTGTCACTGGACACACAGATATTGCAGCCAATACATTCGCGGATTTGGTCAATGCGGCCCTCTTTGATCTTGTTGGGCAGGTACGGGTCCGCAATTGAAGGACGCGCGGCACCAATCAGGTCAAGCACACCTTTATTGACCAGACTCACCATCATATCGGGCGATGTAATGCGCCCCGTGCCAACAACCGGTTTTGTCGTCAACTGCTTGACGAAATTGATGTGTTCGATTTGAAAGCCATCGTTTGGGACAAACCGTGTGGTTGCAGAGTCGTTGGCCCAATCCGACACGTTGACGTCCCACAGATCAGGCAGTTCTGCCAGCATTTCAACAACGGCGCGCCCCTCCTCTTGGCCTTGCATTCCGTCCGCCCCCATCAATTCGTCGACGGCAAAGCGGAATGCGACGGCGCAGCGATCGCCAACCTCTTCCTTTGTCTCTTCTATCAACTCGCGGATCAGACGCACGCGGTTTTCCAGCGATCCGCCGTATTCATCGGATCGGTCATTCATGTCTGGCAACAGGAAGTGCTGCGGCAATGTCATTCGATGGCCAGCGTAGACGTAAATAATATCAAACCCAGCTTCCTTTGATCGCCGCGCCGCATCCCGGTGCCAGCGGCGTAGGTTCTTGATGTCGGACTTGTCCATCGCGCGTGCTTGCTTGGGGTAGAGGACATTGACGCTCATGTCTGAGGGCGCAAAAGCAGGTGCACGGCTAAGCAGGTTCGCTGCGTGGTTGCCATTGTGCACCAGCTCGATCCCAGCAAGCGAGCCATGCGCGTGCACCGCGTCAGTCATCAATCGCAACGCGGGAATGTCCTTTTCGTCCCACAGGCGGCTTTCGGGAAACGGCGTCAGGTCAGATGTTGGGTGAATTTCAGTTTCCTGATTGCACACAACCCCCCAGCCGCCAGCGGCCTTCATCCCGCGGCCAGCCGCGTCAGCACGGGGACGCAAATGGCCCTGCCCTGTGCAATGCGGCACTTGATAAAAACGGTTCGGCGCAGTAACGGGACCAATTTTTACAGGCTCGAACAAGACATCATAGGGTCCGGGTTTCATCAGGCTTCTCCAAAATGAACGTTCGTCCATAATTGACAGGGCAAAGTCATCTGTGTCAATTGGTTTCAATCACAACAAGGAATTTCGCAGTGACATCCATCACGAAAAAGGACCGTAACAGGCAGCGTTTGGTCGATGCAACTTTGCTGGCTTTGGTGCAGTTCGGCTACGCCGATGCGTCGATCAGCAAAATCATTCAGATTGCTGGGCTGTCACGCGGGATGATCCATCTTCACTTTGAAAATAAGGACGCCTTGCTTGCGGCGGCTGCGGAACATGCCAGCAAAGAATACTACGCGGGCTTCGAGAACTGGATAAAGGACACGCCACCAACCCCCCAAGGGCGACTAGAAGCCATTGTTGACTATGATCTTTCACCGGATGTCCTCAGCGAGAAGAACATTTGCACTTGGTATGAATTGCGCGGCGCGGCGCGTACATGCCCCAGCATCGGCCTGTTCACGGGAACCAGAGACACCCAACTTGAAGACATTTACACGGAGACATTCAAGGCGATGACCGACGATCAAGAACTGATCCAAGATGCGACCTATGGGACCATCTCGCTGTCTGAAGGGATTTGGATCGATTTTATGCTCAATCCAAGCGACTTCGACCGCAAGGCAGCAAGGCGCGTCATCTTTAAATTTCTCAGTGGTTTGTTCCCAGAGTTACAAAACTGAATAGCGCAGTGCCCACTTTCAGCCGGACGAAACATCATGCTGCAACCTCAGTAAACGGCTGTTTCCGAAAGGACCTGAGTGCTTTTCGTTGCGGTTACATCGTTTTGAAAACAGCCCTCGAAGTCAAAGAGCCTAACGGCGGCTTCGTCCGCACACCGACGTTTCAGCCTAACAAAATGCTGCACCATGCACCAATAGCCGCTTCGACGGGCTGCACCGCAGCATTAGGAAGCCATCATCAATGTCCGGTTTGCTGAAGATTTTCCGGTACGGGTCGCGGCGGAACGCATCGCAGTCGCGCGGCTACGACCCGCGTTGGAAAACCTCCCAAGGAGGAAGCCGCAGGGGGTCTTGGATCGGCCTATGGGGAAAGAGTGCAGTCGGTTGGGGCTACGGCTGTGTCAGGGGGTCGGCTGAAGGTGCGCATGACGGCTGAGACGGTCACTGAAGTGGTCGAATATGCAGGTATCGCTTTGCATATTGCCGTGCCTGCCGTCGGAGTTTGCGCTGAGGGTCGATATGCGCAAACGGGCTGAGCTGGGTCTGCGGGGTGCAGCCGGTGGCGTTGCCTAGGATATGACATGCGGTGTATCATGCCGCCTGCTACCGTGGTGGCGCGCGCGACATCGGTTTCTCGCCACGGCGGAAGATCTCAATGATGCGTATGGGGCCGCCGCAACAGGGGCATGGTTCGCGCAGGGTGAGTGGGATGATCTAGGCCTTGGGTGCTGATAGGGTTGCCTGTCCGGTCTGCTGGACACACAGCAAGGCGCGGATCTTTGTGATGTTGGCCCTGCGATCCGTCGCAACCCTCGTTTCAATGTGCAGATCGTGGAGGCGGACCACCTATCGGCGCCAGCCCCCTTACAACCCGGTCATACCGTCTGTCGCTCAACAGGATACCCTGAGATCTAGTGGGCACAATGGGAGCGCCCGCAGGACGCGAAGGACATGTTTGGTGCATCGGTGGACTTCGTGGACGACAGCAGGATCGTGTTCGACGTCGGCGGCAACAAGTTCCGTCTGGTCGCCCGCGTGGTGTACGGCCCGTACTACCGCGTGATGATCAAGTTCATTGGGACCCACGCAGAATATGACAAGATTGACGTAGCCAAGATCTAGGTAAATAGGAAAGAACACATGGAACTCCGTGCCATTCGAACCGATGAAGATCTGGATTGGGCGCTTGCGGAAATCGAGCAATACTTCGATGCACCGCCCGCGCCTGGAACAGAAGAAGCCGATCGCTTCGACATCCTGACCGATCTCATCGAAGCCTACGAGAC
>CALGEE010000077.1 GCA_937881525.1 uncultured Sphingomonadales bacterium
CCAATCCGGCGACGGCGGCCTTTGCAGGTTATGCGGTCGAGAATATTCCCGCGACATCGGAAGGCCGCGTGGATCTGGCTGCGTTGAAGGCGCGCCTTGGTCCCGATGTTGCGGGCGTCATGATTACCAATCCCAACACCTGCGGTCTTTTCGAGCGGGATATGCGCGAAATTTCGGACGCGGTGCATGCGGCCGGTGGCTATGTCTATTGCGACGGCGCGAACTTCAACGCCATTGTGGGGCGCGTCCGCCCCGGCGATTTGGGCGTCGATGCCATGCACATCAACCTGCACAAGACATTCTCCACGCCGCATGGTGGCGGCGGGCCGGGTTCCGGACCAGTGGTCTTGTCCGAAGCATTGGTCCCTTATGCGCCATTGCCCTTCGTCACGCAGGATAAAGATCAGTATCGTTTGGTCGAAGAAGAAACGGCGAATGCATGCCATCCGGACAGCTTTGGCCGCATGGTCGCCTTCCACGGCCAAATGGGCATGTTTACGCGCGCTTTGTCCTACATCATGTCGCATGGCGCAGATGGCCTGCGGCAAGTGGCGGAAGATGCCGTGTTGAACGCCAATTATATCTTGCGCAGCTTACAAGATGTGCTTGAAGCGCCGTTTGCGCACAGCGGCCCTTGCATGCATGAGGCATTGTTCAGCGACAACGGCATGGCCGAAGGCTTCTCCACGCTCGACATTGCAAAGGGCCTGATCGACGAAGGCTATCACCCGATGACGGTATATTTCCCACTTGTCGTGCATGGCGCGATGTTGGTGGAACCGACGGAGACCGAGAGCAAGGCGACGCTGGACCAGTTTATCGGTGCACTGCGCAATGTTGCGGAGCGGGCCAAGGCGGGTGATCCGTCGCTCAAGTCCGCGCCGCATCATGCGCCGCGTCGCCGTCTGGACGAAACTCAAGCTGCGCGAAAGCCCGTGTTGGTTTGGCGTGAGCCCGAACAGGCGGTTGCGGCAGAATGAGTGGACCGCAGCCGTTTGTCTTTGAAGCTGGCGCGGAGGTAAAACGCCACGCGCCAGCGACGGCGCGCAACCGTGATGTGATTGGGGAAACCTTGGCCCGTGTGCTGCCGACAGAAGGCCTTGTGTTGGAAGTGGCGAGTGGGACCGGTGAGCATGCCGTGCATTTTGCAAAGCTGTTTCCCGCACTCACATGGCAGCCAAGCGACCCCGACCCCATCGCGCTTGCGTCGATCAACGCGTGGCGTGCGGATTCCAACGTACCGAATATGCGGCCCGCAATGCTGCTGGACGCGTCAGCGCATTGGCCGATAGCGCAGGCGGACGCGGCCGTCTGCATCAACATGACGCATATCAGTCCTTGGGCGGCCACCGTTGGTCTACTACGCAACGTCGCGCGCCTTTTGCCGCCGTCTGCCGTGCTTTTCATTTACGGACCCTACAAGCAACGCGATGTCCCGCTGGCCGAGAGCAATGCCGCCTTTGATGCTTCGTTGCGGCAACAAAATGCCGAATGGGGCCTGCGCTATGTCGAGGATATTGCAGAAGAAGCCCACAAATTTGGGTTACGCCTTGACCCAGTCATAGCCATGCCCGCGAATAATCTGTCGTTGATTTTCCGCGCTTAGCCGTGGGTAAATCACAATATTGACAGGCCACCATAATCTCACGACACATTGCATCAGGCCTCTGCGAAAAAATGGCCAGTGCTAGGAGAGAATGATATGGCCGTTGCCAGCTACGACATACTGAGCTTTGATGGTTTTTTAGCGCATTGGGCAGTGGAACGGCCGGACTGGGCGGCGCTTTCGCAAGATGACCATCATTTCACTTATGGCCAGTTGGAGGAGCGCACCGCGAAAATCGTCGCGATGCTCCTTGGGTTAGGGCTAAAAAAGGGCGACCGGATTGCCTGGATTGGCAAAAATAGCGATTTATACTTTGCGCTTTTTTACGGCGCGGCGCGGATTGGTGTAGTGACGGTGCCCGTCGGATGGCGTCTTGCGCCTGCCGAATGGGCCTATATCGCCAAAGACACCGGCGCACGCATACTCTTTGCGGGGCAGGGGTTTGAGGCGGGTGTGCACGCATTGGCCCGCGACATAGCTGGTGTTGATCGGGTCATACCCGAAGAAGAAGCGCGCGATATGATTGACGCGACGGCCCGCATCGCGTTTGAACCAGCTGGCCCTGACGACGCCGTGCTGCAACTCTACACCTCCGGGACAACGGGTAATCCCAAAGGAGCGGTGCTTTCCAACCGGAACTTGTTCGCGCTGCGCAAAAATGCTGCCGAAGAGGCGCATGCCTATAGCAAATGGGAAGATGATGAGGTCGTTCTCATCGCCATGCCCTGTGCGCATATTGGCGGAACCGGTCTGGGCATCATGGCCATGGCGTCAGGCCTGCCCGCGCTTGTACAGGCGGAGTTCTCGCCGGATGGCGTCTTCGATGCTATTGAAAAAGGCGGGGCAACCCGGCTTTTCATCGTCCCTGCCGCGCTCCAGATGATGGTCAACCACCCGCGTTGCCGCAACGTAGATTATAGCCGCCTTAAATATATCCTCTACGGGGCAGCGCCCATTCCGCTCGAACTTCTGCGTCAATGCATGGACGTATTCAGCGCTGAATTTATTCAGGTCTATGGCATGACGGAAACCACAGGCACCATCTGCATGTTACCGCCCGAGGACCATGATCCCAATGGCAACAAACGCATGCGTTCGGCCGGTAAGCCACTGCCTGGCGTCGAATTGCGCGTGGTGGATATTGCAGGGAACGATGTTCCGGTGGGTGAAGTGGGTGAGATTTGGACGCGGTCGTCCAACAATATGATTGGCTATTGGAACTTACCTGACGCCACGAAAGGCACGGTTGCCGATGGCGGCTGGATTAAGACCGGTGATGCTGGATATCTGGATGAAGACGGATATATGTATATCCACGACCGCGTAAAAGACATGATCATCACGGGCGGCGAAAATGTCTATCCCGCTGAAGTCGAAAGCGCGATTTACGGACATCCTGACATATTGGAGGTCGCAGTGATTGGCGTGCCGGACGCCAAATGGGGGGAGTCGGTGAAGGCGGTATGCGTTCCCAAACCCGGCGCACACATTGATGCTGAAAGCGTAATTGGCTGGGCGCGCGAACGCATTGCAGGTTTTAAGGTGCCACGTTCCGTTGACATCATTGCGGCGTTGCCGCGCAATGCGTCGGGCAAAATCCTGCGCAAGGACCTGCGCGCGCCATATTGGGCTGGGTTTGAGCGGCAGGTTAACTGAAGCAGCGTAAAGTTTATATCAGCGCCCGACGCTGACATAATTGAACCCTGCGGCCTGCGCTTCTTCCGGACGATAGATGTTGCGCAGGTCGACCAGCACATCGCCCGCCATCGTCGCGTGTAGTTTTTTGAGGTCGAGTGCGCGATAGGCGTCCCATTCGGTGATCAAGGCAACGGCGTGCGCGCCTTGCGCCGCGCTGTAGGCGCTATCAGTCATCACCACATCGGGCAGGATCTTTGCAGCTTCCTCCATACCTTTGGGGTCATGCGCGTGGACGATCGCGCCGGCGTCAAGCAGGGTCTGTACAATCGCAATCGACGGCGCGTCACGCATATCGTCAGTATTGGGCTTAAACGTCAGGCCAAGCAGGCCAATCTTCAGGCCGCGCACATCGCCACCCAGCGCGGTGATGATTTTGCGGCCCATAGCACGCTTTCTAAGGTCATTTGCCTGCACGACCGCCTCGACTATCCGAACGGGTGTTTCATAGTACTGCGCGGTCTTGAGGAGCGCGAGAGTGTCCTTTGGAAAGCAGCTACCGCCATAGCCGGGGCCGGCATGCAGAAACTTCGACCCGATGCGGTTATCAAGGCCAATGCCGCGCGACACGTCTTGCACGTTTGCGCCCAGTTTTTCGCAAAGGTCGGCCATTTCATTGATGAAGGTAATCTTCGTCGCCAAAAATGCGTTCGCTGCATATTTGATCAACTCCGACGAACGGCGGTTCGTGAATAACAAGGGCGATTCATTGAGGAAGAGTGAACGGTACACAGCGCGCATGACATTGCGGGCCCATTCGACATCGCTGCCGACGACGATACGGTCTGGACGTTTAAAGTCCCCAATCGCTGCGCCTTCGCGCAAGAATTCTGGGTTGGATACCACCGCAAAGTCCAGACCAGGGCTTATTTCGCGGATGATCCGCTCAACTTCGTCGCCAGTGCCTACTGGAACGGTCGATTTTGTGACAACAACGGTGTGCGGGTCGATCGCACGTGCCAATTCTTCTGCAGCAGCATAGACATAGCTCAAGTCCGCATGGCCATCACCACGACGCGAAGGCGTCCCCACGGCGATGAAAACCGCATCACACCCTTTGACCGATTCGGTAACATCCGTTGAAAAACTTAACCGGCCTGCATCGACATTGGATTTCACAAGCGCGTCGAGGCCGGGCTCGTAAATCGGCATGATGTTGGCGTGCAGGCGGGCGATTTTGGCCGCATCCTTGTCTACACAGACGACATCATGTCCGAAATCCGCAAAGCACGCACCAGACACAAGGCCGACATAGCCCGAACCGATCATTGCAATCTTCATTGGATATCGCTCTTTCATACGGCTGTCGAATAGCAGCGCCTTATGACGTTATTTGGTCAGGAACAAGTGTTGCATCAGGGCTCGGTGAATATCCCGATGGCTCGCACATCCAGCGCTCGGTCCGCGCCGCCGCCTAGCAATTCCGCCTGCGCCCGCCGCGGGTGGGCGGCGTAACCAAGTATGACGAATGGGTGCGCATCAGGAGCGATTAAGGGATCCGCAACAAATAATCGCCTAAGCAGTTCAGACTATCGACTATAATCTGTTATGAAAATTTATAGGCGCTGGTAAAAGAAATGCACTCTCATCTAGTTTGTAATGTTTTTACGCAGGCCAAACTAGACTTGTAACTGAAATTGAAGGAACTTGCCATGACCGCCGACACTACTTGCCCGATGGGCCATGGAGATGCCTCTGTCCGCACGCTGCTGGGGCGCCAGAACAAGGATTGGTGGCCGGATGCACTGGCGGTCGACGTGCTTGCTCCTAACGGTGCGGCCAATCCGATGGGCGACGATTTCAACTATGCCGAAGCGTTCAAGGCGCTCGATTACGCCGCGCTCAAGGCCGATCTCACTGCCTTGATGACAGACAGCCAGCCTTGGTGGCCTGCTGATTATGGCCACTACGGTCCGTTCTTCATCCGCATGTCCTGGCACGCAGCCGGCACCTATCGCACCGGTGACGGGCGGGGGGGAGCCAATTCCGGGCAGCAGCGCTTCGCTCCGCTCAATTCGTGGCCGGACAACGGCAATCTTGACAAGGCCCGGCGCCTACTGTGGCCGATCAAGCAGAAGTATGGTCAATCGATCAGCTGGGCCGACCTGTTCGTTCTCGCCGGCAATGTCGCAATCGAATCGATGGGCGGCCCGGTGTTCGGTTTCGGAGCGGGCCGCGCCGACGTCTACGAACCCGAAAAGGACATCTACTGGGGCGACGAGGACAAGTGGGTCAACGAAGGCGTGCAGACCCGGATCGACCCCGAGCACGGCCTTGACGAACTCGACGGACCACTCGCGGCGATACAGATGGGTCTGATCTACGTCAATCCTGAAGGTCCCGGCGGCAATCCCGATCCGCTGCTTTCGGCGCGTGACATGAAGGCTACCTTCCTGCGCATGGCTATGGATTCGGAAGAAACCGTGGCGCTCACCGCTGGCGGACACACCTTCGGCAAGGCGCACGGCAACGGCGATGCTTCGCTGCTTGGCAAGGCGCCAGCGGCCGGCGATCTCGGCTCGCTTGGCTTCGGCTGGCTCAGCAGCGCAGAACATGGCGGCATCGGCGAGCATACCGTCACCAGCGGCATCGAAGGATCTTGGGTCAACACGCCCACGACGTGGAGTGAGAACTACTTCCGCCTGCTGCTCGACTACGATTACGAGTTGGTTCACTCGCCAGCCGGCGCGCAGCAATGGCAGCCGATAAACCAGAAGCCCGAGGACATGGCCCCTGCGGCGTGGGACCCCGAGGTCAAAGTCCCGACGATGATGACCACCGCTGACATGGCACTCAAGCTGGATCCCGAATTTCGCGCGGTTAGCGAGAAGTTTCGCACCGATCATCAGGCCTTCAAGGATGCCTTCGCGCGCGCTTGGTTCAAGCTGACGCACCGCGATATGGGACCCAAAGTCCGCTACCTCGGCCCCGAAGTTCCGTCCGAAGTGCTGATCTGGCAGGACCCGGTTCCGGCTGGACAGGAACCGTCAGCCGCCGATGTTGCTGCGGTCAAAGCGAAGATCGCCAGTAGCACGTTGACCGTCAGAGATCTGGTCAAGACCGCCTGGGCCTCGGCCAGCACCTATCGCAAGTCGGACCATCGCGGCGGTGCCAACGGTGCGCGGATCGCGCTCGCTCCGCAGAAGGACTGGGAAGTTAACGAACCGGCCATGCTGGCCAAGGTTCTCGAAACCCTGAACGGCCTGCGCGGCAGCATGAGTTTGGCCGATGCGATCGTGCTCGGCGGGGTGGTTGGTCTGGAAAAGGCGATTCTGGATGCCGGCTTCACCGTCGAAGTACCTTTCATCGGCGGGCGCGGCGACGCCACGCAGGACCAGACGGATGTCGAAAGCTTCCACTGGCTCGAACCGCAGGCCGACGGTTTTCGCAATTACCTGCCCAAGAAGCTGCGCGTAAAGACTGAAGAAATGCTGCTCGATCGCGCGTCGCTGCTCGGTCTATCTGCACCGGAAATGACCGTGCTAGTCGGCGGCCTGCGCGTGCTCGGTGCCAACTTCGGCGGACGTGGTCATGGCCATTTCACCAAGCGTTCGGGGCATCTGACGAACGACTTCTTCGTCAACTTGCTCGACATGAACAATGCGTGGAGAGCAAGCGACGAGAGCGAAGAAGAATACGTTGCCACCGACCGTTCCAGTGGCGGTGAGAACTGGCGCGCCAGCCGAGCCGATCTGGTGTTCGGTTCCAATTCCGAACTGCGCGCCATTGCCGAAGTCTACGCCGAGAAGGGCCATGAAATGAAGTTTGTGAAGGACTTCGTGGCGGCCTGGACGAAAGTGATGAACGTCGATCGCTTCGATCTGGCTTGAATGCACAGGCCCCATCCAGAAACATGCTGCCGGCTATACCTTTTGTCAAAGCGCGTAATGTGCGAGAGCCATCCGCTCGGGACACGCAGTCCTTGGACGCAAACTGATCAGAGGACATGAGATTGGTTGCTCTAGAGAGGAGTAGGAATTTCAGATGAGGTGTCGAACGTATTTCGGCAAGTGAATGTGGATGAACAATTTACAAGCGAGGTCTATTTAATTTCGGTTTGGGATGGAAAAGTGACTTGTGGGCGCGAAGCATCCGGTGCACCTAGATTTAGTCGGGATGATGCAAGCCAAGGAGGAATTGGCATGACAAAGCAATTGTTAAAAAGCATCGTACTCATTCTGGCAGCAGGCGTATCGGCATGCGGCGGTGGAAGTGGATCCGGAGGCGGAACGGTTGCCGTGCCACCAACAAGTCCAACGCCGCCGCCATCATCGACCAGCTGCAGCTTGGTCAATCGGCAAAATTTTGCTGCGTCCGTTCTGAACGAATGGTATCTTTTTCCTGAAACTCTTCCGTCGGCTTTGAGCCCCGAAGCGTACACTTCAGTTCAAGCCTATATCGACGCGTTGACCGCTACAGCTCGCGGGCAGGGTCGCGACCGGTACTTCACCTATGTCACTTCAATTCAGGAAGAAAACGCCTATTATGACTCGGGTGCCACGGCAGGCTTTGGAGTGCGATTTGCTTATCAAGGCAGCCGCATTTTCGTAATTGAGGCGTTTGAAGGGGCGCCTGCGCTTGCAGCAGGTATCGACCGTGGAACAGAAATTCTGGCGATTGGAACGAATGCGTCAAACCTGGTTCCCGTGGCTGACATATTGGCGGCACAAGGTTCCGCGGGTATCTCAAGCGCCTTGGGTCCAAACACGGCTGGCACAAGCCGAGTTTTGCGTATCAGCGACGCATCGGGTGCACGCAACGTCACCGTTGCCAAGGCAGATTATAACATTGACCCGCTATCATCGCGTTATGGAGTGAAAGTGATTGATAATGGCGGCGGACAGCGCGTCGGGTATATTAATATGCGCACATTCATTTCGACCGCTGACAATCAGTTGCGCACCGCTTTTGCGGATTTCCGCGCGCAGGGCATTACGAACTTTGTGATCGACTTTCGCTACAATGGCGGCGGTTTGGTCTCTACAGCAGAGGTGATGGGTGACTTGCTTGCTGGCAACCGCTTTAGCAGCGATATTTTCTCTGTGACCCGCTTCCGCGCCTCAAAGGCGTCAAATAATGAAACCAAGAGATTTGCGCCACAAACACAATCGGTCTCGCCGGTCAAAATTGCGTTCATCGCCACCGGCGCCACCGCGTCTGCAAGCGAGTTGGTGATGGCCAGCTTTGTTCCATATCTTGGTGTCAATGCGGCGCTGATCGGCAGTAACAGCTACGGTAAGCCCGTTGGGCAGGTTGCCATAGATCAGACCGCTTGCGATGATCGCATTCGCGTAATTGCTTTTGCCAAAGAAAACGCGGCGGGGCAGGGCGACTATTATTCTGGGCTCGCCGGCACGATGCGGACCACCTGCGCGGCGGCAGACGACATCACCCGTCCTCTGGGTGACCCGCAGGAGGCATCGCTGCGCACTGCGTTGGACTTCATTGTTGGTCGCAGCTGTACGGCCATTGCGGTCGGCCAGAGCGCGCAAAGCACCTCCACGCGCACCGAACGACGCGTCCTGCCCGTGCCCGAAAATGCCAACACAGCGCAGCGTGAAGTGCCTGGATCATTTTAGCAGAAGATCAGCCTAAAGTAGGCAGATGGGTGCAGGCAGAAACCTTTTAACTTGAGGAATGGCGAAGCTTTCCCATCGACAAGTGTCGCGTGCAATGTCACGGATTTATTTTGGAATGAAGGTGTGACAACACCCTCAGCCAAACAAAGGCCGAAATGCTATGGTTCGGGTCGCAGGGAAGAGATCATTATGGATACCGATGTTTTCGAGCAGTTCATTGAGCAACTCCAGCGTTATGTGCGCGAGCGCCTGATTCCGGCCGAAAAAGAAATTCTCGAAACGGAAACTATCCCTGAAGCCATCGTGTCGGAAATGCGCGACATGGGTCTGTTTGGCTTAACTATGCCTGAGGAATATGGCGGTGCGGGGATGAATATCCAGCAATATATCCGCACCGTTCGTGAACTTAGCTACGCCATGCCCTGCTATCGGTCTATCACGTCGATCAACATCGGCATGGTAAGTTCGGCATTCAAGAACGGCGCGACAGACGCGCAAAAGGCTGAATGGTTGCCACGACTTGCAGCAGGGGAGATTGCTTCCTTCGGGCTTACCGAGCCAGGCTCAGGGTCCGATTCTGCCGCCATGCAAACAATCGCCGTCAAATCGGGAAATGGCTGGGTTCTTAACGGCACGAAGCGTTATATCACCAATGCGCCTTTTGCGAATGTTGCGTTGATTATGGCGCGCACCAGTAAGGAGGCCTTGCCTAAAAACGCCCATGTTTCCGCTTTCATTGTGCCTATGGATACACCCGGCATTAGCGTGGGCAAGTCCGACAAAAAAATGGGGCAGGCGGGAAGCCATATTGCCGATATCATTATGGATGATGTAAAACTGCCTGCCGATGCAATTTTGGGGGGTGAAGAGGGTAAGGGCTTCGCTTTCGCAATGAAAAGCCTCGATAATGGGCGTTTGTCCATCGGGGCTGCTGCGACAGGCTATGCACGTCGCGCGCTCGACAGTGCGTTGCGTTATGCCAATGAACGTAAAGCGTTTGGTGAGCCAATTGCCAATTTCCAACTTATCCAGCAAATGCTGGCTGACAGCGACATTGAAATCTATGCGGCGGAAGCCATGCTGGAAGATGCAGCGCGCCGAGCAGACGCCGGAGAAAATGTGCTGCGCAAGGCCGCAGCGGTTAAGGTCTTCGCAAGCGAAATGTGCGGACGCGTGGTTGACCGCGTTGTCCAAATTTATGGTGGCGCGGGATATCTGGCGGAATATGATGCTGAGCGTTTTTACCGCGATGCCCGGATCTACAGGATTTATGAAGGCACAACCCAAATCCTTCAGCTTCAGATTGCCAAACATATGCTGCGCGATTGGGCTGCTCAAAACTGATGTTAGGGGGCTGATGCATGTATAATTTGCTGGATGGTCTCAAGATTATTGAGGCGTCGTCCTTTGTGGCGTCGCCGACAGCTGGTCTGTATTGCGCGCAGTTCGGGGCAGAGGTCATCCGCGTCGATCAAATCGGCGGCGGCCCTGATTATCATCGCTGGCCAGTTACGGAAGCCAACGGCTCGCTGTACTGGGAAAATCTAAACCGCGCCAAAAAATCAGTCGCGCTTGATCTATCCAGCCCACAAGGCCGCGAATTACTGCAGGAATTGGTGCAGGCAACGGGGCAATTCATCACCAACTTTCCCGCTGAGAGTTTCCTATCGCATGCGAAGCTATCGGAAAAGCGACATGACTTGGTCACCGTCCGGGTCATGGGTTGGGCCGACGGAGCGCCTGCTCTGGATTATACCGTGAACAATGCAGTG